>JAVLBT010000149.1:0-7463 GCA_031580945.1 Gracilimonas sp. | reverse complement strand
GTAGTAACACACAAGGCCAAGTCCAGGATACGTCAGTTTATAAAACAAAAGCAGCGCAAGATTGCAGAAGAGGGCCGCGATATCTGGGAAAAAAGAGCTTCCAGGGGCAAATTAGAAATATCAGAACAGGAGCTGAATAAATTTGCGAACAGGTTTAAGTATGAATCTACGCAAGACCTGTTTTTTGATATCGGTTCAGGGGCTTTTGATGTCAATAAGCTGTTCAAAGAAGTTAAAAAGTACAAAAGTACGGGCCGCTTTCAGGAAGAAGAACAAGAGTCAGTTGCCCCAATTTCAGACGAAGAGATCCAAAAAAATTACTATGATGCCGCACGGGCGGTGGGCGACGGGAAATCCCTGATCATAAATGGAGAGCTAAGTAATATTAAATATTCTTATGCCAACTGTTGCAATCCTATCCCCGGAGATGATGTTATTGGCTTTGTAAGCCGGACCGGAGATATCAAAATCCACCGGTCGATGTGTAATAATGCACAGCACCTTTTAACGACCGAGGCAGACCGCATTGTGGATGTTAATTGGGCAAAAAATCTGGATACTAAGTTTCTGGGTGCAATCAAAGTTATTGGTGGCGATAGAGTTGGCATGATCAATGATATTACAGACGTTTTATCTAAGTCACTGGAAACAAACATGAAAAGTATCAACGTAAGCAGTGACAGCGGAATGTTTGAAGGAATTATAACACTTTATGTAGATGGCATATCACACCTGAATAAGATCATGAAAAGGCTCGAGAAGATTGAAGGCGTTAAAAATGTTCTGCGGTACGAGTGAATAATAAATAGGAGTTTAGGTAGATTTTTATTAAAGTTATCTTTACAATAATGAGTGATTATTCGCCTTAGGTCATAAAACGTATGCCTACTATTAGTTGCGAATAACATGGAAGGACAACAAAAACGCTAAAAGTTAGCATTAAATTAAACACCAAAACTATGATGACTTACACTAAACGAGATGTGGTACGCAGGGTAGCTGAATCCATGGATGAGCCCATGATTCAAGCTGAACCGTGGGTAGATGCAGTAATTGTAGCATTGCGAGAGATTATGATGTCAGCGGACACGGAATGTAGAATTGAAATCCGTGACTTCGGGGTATTTGAAGTCAAAGAAACGAAAGCAAAGCCAAAGGCACGTAATCCAAAAACAAACGAAGTGATATATGTTCCTGCACATCGCAAAACGCACTTTAAACCAAGTAAACTGATGAAAAAGTTTTTACGTCAACCTTTAGAAGACGTGAAAAAAGGAAAATCAGGTAGTTAAAACCAATAATTTTTGCAGGAATATTCTCGCCTGATAGGCATTGATGTTGGAAAAAAAAGAGTTGGAATAGCTCAAACCGACCTGTTGAAGACCATCGCTTCACCGGTCGGTACTTTTTCTGCACATGAGGTTGTTTCTCACCTAAAAAAAATTACAGAGAACGAGCCTATTGAAAAATTTATAGTAGGTTGGCCCTTGTCAACAAAAGGAGAGGAAGGAGCCGCAACTGAAATGGTAGAAAAATTTATTAAGAAGTTAAAAACAGCTTTCCCCAATATTGAGATAATAAAAGTTGATGAACGCTATACCTCAAGCAAAGCTATGGAACTGATGGTTGAAGCCGGAGTTCCAAAACAAAAACGAAAAGACAAAGGCCGTATTGACCGAATTGCTGCGGCAATTATATTACAAAACTACTTAGATACGAATAGACATTAAATCATGCCCATACTCCCAATTGTAACTTATGACGATCCAATTTTAAAGAAAAAAGCGGATGAAATAGAAGAAGATAGTCCAGAATTACAAACACTGATAGATAATATGCTTGAAACCATGTACAATGCAGACGGCGTTGGTTTGGCAGCTCCTCAAATTGGGCGTTCTGTAAAACTATTTGTTATGGATACAGACGCAATGATTGAGGACGGTGAAGTACCCTACGGCCCAATGGTTTTTATAAATCCATTGATCTTAGAAAAAAGAGGAAATAAGGTACCTCTTGAGGAAGGCTGCTTAAGTATTCCGGAAGTAAATGAAAAGGTATTTCGCCCTGAAACAGTGATCATTGAATTTTTTGACCGGGATTTTAATAAACACCGGCTTGAAGCAAATGGATGGACCTCAAGAGTTATTCAGCATGAGTATGATCATCTCGAAGGAATTTTATTTTTAGATTATCTGAGTGCATTTAAAAAGAGGCTGAATAAGAAAGAACTCGAAGAAATAAATGCAGGCAACAAAAAAGTGAAATATCCAATCGTACCAAAACAACATACCTAAGGCACATGAATATTATTTTCATGGGGTCACCGGAGTTTGCAGTACCAAGCCTACTTCAACTTCACAAATCCAAACACTCCATAAAGGCAGTTGTAAGTAATAAAGACAAGCGACGCGGAAGAGGGGCTAAAACTTCACCAACCCCTGTAAAAAAGACGGCAGAGGAACTTGGATATCCTGTAATTGAAGTTGAGGACCTGCATTCTACAGCTTTTGCTGAAGCACTTAAAAAGTATAAGGCTGATCTTTTTGTAGTGGTTGCCTTTCGAATACTTCCCAAATCGATATTGCAGATACCCAAAATTGGTTCCGTTAACTTACACGCTTCATTACTTCCAAAATACAGAGGAGCAGCACCTATTCACTGGGCTGTAATTCAGGGAGAAGAAAAAACAGGCTGTTCGATCTTTTTTCTGGATGAAAAAGTGGATACCGGAAATATTATACTTCAGGAATCTACAGCTATTGGTGAGAATGAAACGACTGGAGAGGTTTACGAGCGCTTAATGAAAATGGGAAGTTCGTTATTGGTAAAAGCTGTTGATCAGATACGGAAAGAATCCTATACACTGCAGTCGCAAGATCACCATAGAGCTACACCGGCCCCTAAACTTTTTAAAGAAGACTGTCATATCGATTTTAATTTACCTGCAAGGCAAGTTCATAATAAGATCCGAGGCCTCAGCCCTTTTCCAACTGCGTGGGCTCATTGGAACGGCCAAAAATTTAATATGTATCGTTCCAAAGTTTTTGGTTACACAGAACTTGAAGCCGGAGAACTTTCGGTTATAGATGATAAACTCATAGCGGGCTGTAAAGATGAAGCAGTTGAATTAGTACAGGTACAACTTCCCGGAACCAAAAAAATGAGGGGTTCAGAATTCATAAGAGGGTATGATATCTCAGGAAAACTAACGTAATTTCTCAAATATTAGTTTGAGATATACGCTTGGTTTTTTATAATCACGCCAATCTAAAAGGTAAAAATAAAATGTCGTCATGGAGCAACCAGCATTAATCAAGGCCGTTAAAAGCGGAAATTTTGAAGAAGTAAAAAAGATCACTTCCGAGAACAATATTGACGAAACCAACAGCAGTGGAGCTTCCGCCCTCATTGTTGCCGCTGAAAAAAATCATGTTGATATTGTAAAATTTCTTGTTGAAAAAGGAGCTGACCTTAATGTAGAGACGAAGATGGGGGGAACGGCCTTAAACCGAGCTGCGGAAACAGGAAATACGAAACTCTTGGAATACCTTATTGACAAGGGAGCTAAAATCGGGGATGTAGCTCTTATTGCGGCAGCTCGTGTTGGAAATTTGGATTCCGTGAAATTACTAATTGATGCCGGAGCCGACGTTGACGCTCAACAACGCTGGGGGCATACAGCACTTATGGTTGCTTCTAAAGCAGGAAATTCTGATGTGGTGAAATATCTGATAGAAAAGGGAGCTAACGTAAAACTCAGAGATAAAAATGGCGATACAGCAATGATCATCGCTACAGATAACGATCAGGATGATATTGCACTCCTTTTAAGAAGAGCTGGAGCTAAAGCTGAAGCTAAACCCAAAGTGGACGCTGCTCCAATTGTGGATGAAGACGATGAAGATGACCTCGATGATACCCCGGATGTCGATGACTTGGTTGATGAAGATGAAGCTCCGGATGATGTAGATCTTGATGATGATTAAAAAGCATATTCTCGCACAAAAAGGACGAAAACGTTATCTTAATTTACCTGTATCCGTCGCTTTTTCCTGATTTGCTCCTCTCATTTACAGAACGATTTTCTTCGACCAAAACCTGAGCGAATGCCATGAAGGATAAAATACTACTGAATGAATAAAATTCAGCTAATTATGCTTCAAAATATACTTCAGTGCCAAATAATTCTACCTTTATTTTATTATAAAGAATAATTGATTACTATTTAGTTGTAATCTATTCAATTATTCTATTATGGACGCCACCACATTTGATCAAACAGATCGGCACATTATAGAGATTCTTCAAAAAGAGGGGAGAATCCCAAATAAAGAATTAGCAGATCGGATTGGTTTAACTACCTCACCAACTTTTGAACGGGTGCGGAGGCTGGAAAGAGAAGGCGTCATAGAAGGTTATGCTGCAAGAATCAATAAAGTGTCAATAGGCAGAGGTTTTTCGGCTTTTGTAGCTGTAACATTAAAAGTTCATCAACTCAATTTACTCGAAGAATTCACGCAAGCTGTAAAAGAGATACCTGAAATCTTAGCTTGTTACCATACCACGGGAGAGGGCGATTTCATGCTCCATGTAGTAGCAAAGGATACCCAGGATTACGAGCAACTTCTGCGTAATAAGCTTACCACACTTCCCGATGTGGAACGTCTTCATACAAGCATTGTACTGAAAACGATCAAAGAAAGAACTCCCATCCCAGTTTATCATGAAAACCAAGATTAAACCAACATTCGAATCGGTTGCAATACACGGTGGTAAAGGTGCAAAAGATGCGTTTGGATCACACGTAAGTCCAATTTACCAAACTTCGACATTTGTCTTTGATGACGTAGCATCTGGGGCAAAGGCATTTCGACATGAAGAGGACGGAGCAAGTCATGTATACTCTCGCCTTGGTAATCCAACAGTAGAAGAGCTGGAGCGGGTTATAAGCCAGCTCGAAACATATGATCTGAATGAGCCGGGCAGCTATAAGGGTATGGTATTTGGCAGCGGGATGGCCGCGATCAGCACCGGTATTTTAAGTTTAGCCCGTGGAGGCCATGTGATTGCACAAAATGACCTTTATGGTTGTACATCCCAGTTTTTTAAAGAACAAGCCCCGGGCATGGGCATTTCTGTATCTTTTTTAGATACAACAGATCTCTTCCTGATTGAGATGGAGCTCAAAAAATATCCTGAAACCAAACTGATCTATTTGGAGAGTATTGCCAATCCGACGTTAAAAATTTCAGATATAAGAGCTATTGCTCAACTTGCAGATTCTCATGGAGTGTTGTTAATGGTTGATAACACCTTTGCCACACCCTATCATATTCGCCCCTTAGCATCTGGTGCTCATATTGTCGTTCATTCTACAACAAAATATCTGGCTGGCCATGGATCTACAATAGGTGGGGCAATGGTTGCCAAAAAGAATCTATTTGAAGAAGCAAATACAGAATATTATAGAAAAAATCTGGGTGGAATTTCCGGACCAAATGATGCCTGGCTAACTACAAATGGAATTAAAACCTTTCCTCTTCGGATGAAAAAGCATAGTGAAAATGCCCAAAAAGTGGCTGAGTGGCTAAACGTTCACCCCAAAGTTGATAAAGTATTTTATCCAGGTTTAACATCACACCCGCAGCATCAATTGGCTTCATCAATGATGAAAAACGGTTTTGGCGGGATGATTTCCTTTGAATTAGAGGGAGGATTTGATGCAGGTGTTTCTTTAATGAACAATGTCAAACTTTGCACTCTCGCTGTAAGTCTTGGCACTGTGGATACATTAATTCAGCATCCTGCTTCAATGACTCATTCCATTATGAATGAAGAGATTAAAAAAGCAGCCGGTATCACAGATGGCCTTGTACGTTTATCTGTCGGAATAGAAGGCGTAGAAGACATCATCACCGATCTCGAACAAGCCATGAAAACTCAAGATTAAAGATTCAAAATAAAAAATTGGGAGACCAATTTTTAATCTTCAATTTTGAATATTTCATTCCTAAAAAAACTACCAACCGCCGCTGGCGCCACCGCCTCCGGAACTGAATCCACCTCCTCCGCCGAAGCCGCCAAAACCACCGCCTCCGCCGCCAAAGGAGCTGCCTCCACCTCTGCCACCACCGAAACCTCCACCATAAAAGATAATTCCGCTGGAACCAATGGAATGTTTTCGCCCTCCTTTATTCTTACCGCGACTGATCAGGATGAAAATGATAACTATAAATATAATTAATACATCCAGAGGAAATCCTTCACCTCCAGAAGATCGTTGCTCAGGAAAACCTTCAAATTCACCGGCCGCAAGGTCTATCATAATGTTGGTGGCTTGATTCAATCCTCCATAAAAATCTCCAGCTTTGAAGCTTGGAGTTAGCACATCATTGATTATGCGATTGGCCATGATGTCGGGAATAGCTCCTTCTAATCCATACCCAACTTCAATTCTCATGCTTCGGTCTTGTTCTGAGATCAAAATCAGAACTCCATTACCTCGTTCTTCATATTGAATATTCCAATTGTTATGCATCTCGCGGGCTACGTCTTCAATTGGGTAGCCTTGCAGGCTTTCAAGCGTAGCCACTACGAATGCATTTGTGGTGGTATCCCGGTAATTTCTGAGTTTATTTTCTAACCTTTGTTCTGCATTGGAGGAGAGCATGTTAGCAAAGTCATTGACCATTCCAGATGGTTGGGATGGGAAAATATCTTGAGCGGCAACGCTAAAAGCAGAGGCCAAAAACAGAACCAAAATTAATGATCTACGCATCTGATTCACCTTCACTTTTATTATAACTTATCTTATCGGTTAGCTCATTCAATTCTCCTTTTTGTTCAAAAGGAAAGTTTTCTTTGAGCCTTTGGCCGATCTGAAGTACAACTTCGGTAAGGCCGGTTTTGTAGTCTTTATTTTTGAAATATTTGACCAGTAAATCAATCTCATCCTCCCAAAATTCTTGGCCTACTTTTCCATGAATTCCTTCATCTCCCCATATAGCAAGTTTTTGATCTTTCCATGCCACATAAACAATGACACCGTTTCTGAATTCAGTTTCATGCATTTTTAATTCTGCAAACACTTCCTTAGCCCGGTCGATCGGAGAATCCGCTTTGCACTTTTTTTCAACGTGTACACGAATTTCTCCAGAAGTAGCTTCTTCAGCCTGCCGAATCGCGTCTACAATGTCTTCTTCTTGTTCTTGTGAAAGAAATTTTGCCATAAGATTTATTTAGAGGTAAGATTTTAGACGTTAGATTAAAGACAAATTCCTGCCGTCTTATATCTTACGTCTTGTATCTATTATCTATTATTTGAAATTAATTACCAAAATCGACTTCCGGGGCTTGTTCGGCGCCTTGTTCAGCCTGGAAATATTCTTTTTGTTCGAATCCTAAAACGGATGCAAACATGCTGGTAGGAAATTTCCGGATCTGGGTGTTGAAGGCTTGTGCTG
>JAVLBT010000148.1:0-7468 GCA_031580945.1 Gracilimonas sp. | reverse complement strand
ATAAGAATAACGCCGCTCGAAAAAAATCTCAGTTAACAAATTACGTAAATAACCTATAAAAATTGAACGGATGCCCAATCCCGAATCAAAAGCATTGCTCGTCATTTTAGATGGATTCGGGTTGGCAGAAGATCCGAGTGTTAGCGCTGTGGATAAAGCTAACACACCATATATCGATTCTCTTTTCCAAAATAATCCACATTCCAGGCTTTCTGCCAGCGGTGAAGATGTTGGCCTACCGGAAGGTCAATTTGGAAACTCTGAAGTTGGGCACCTCAATATTGGGGCTGGCCGGATCGTGTGGCAAGAACTTTCCCGTATTAATAAAGCCATTCAAGATGGTTCTTTTTACGAGAATAATGAATTGCTTAAAGCGGTTGAGAAAGCAAAAGCCAAGAATAAGATCCATATCATGGGGCTTTTCTCTGATGGAGGTGTTCACAGTCATAATGAACATTTATTTGCCCTCTTAGAGTTATGTAAAAAACATGGTATCGAGCATGTTAATGTTCATGCGTTCACTGACGGAAGAGATACTTCCCCCCAAGGAGGTATTGAATATGCCAGGGAGTTTGAACATAAAGCGAATGAGATCGGGGTTGGTAAATTGGCTTCAATTATAGGTCGATATTATGCTATGGACCGTGATAATAGATGGGAGCGTATTAAGCTGGCCTATGATATGCTGGTCCATGGGGTTGGAGAAAAATTCAATTCGGCAGCAGAGGCATTTCAAATATCTTACAAAAATGATGTTACTGACGAGTTTATAAAACCCATAGTGATAGATGAGTCGCCAAATTCAAGAATTGAAAAGGATGATGTAGTTCTTTTTTACAATATACGGGGTGACCGAGCTCGTCAAATATCCCGGGCTTTAAATGAGAATGGTTTTAAGGAATTTGACGTTGAAGATCTACAACTTCATTACACAACATTTACATCCTACGATAAAACTTTTGATTTTGCACATGTCGCTTACCCACCTCAAGAGTTAAAAAATACAATGGGTGAGTGGGTCAGCAAGCATGGACTCAAACAATTTCGAATTGCGGAAACAGAGAAATACCCGCATGTCACCTATTTTTTTAATGGCGGGGTAGAAACACCCAACGAAGGTGAAGACCGAATTGTAATTCCAAGCCCTAAGGTAGCAACCTATGATCTGCAGCCAGAGATGAGCGCAAATGAGGTGGCTGATACCCTCATAGAACAACTAAGCAGTGAAAAATACCATTTTGTGGTCCTTAACTTTGCAAATCCTGATATGGTAGGACATACCGGTATTATGGAAGCCGCTATAAAAGCTGTTGAGACTGTGGATCATCAGCTAAAACGTGTTATGGAAACAGCTAATAAACATGGATATCGCACTCTGATCATTGCAGATCATGGCAATGCTGATCAAATGATAAAAGAAGATGGAAGCCCACATACTGCTCATACCACTTCATTTGTCCCTGCCATTGTAGTTAATTATCCAAAAGAAATTACCCTTAAAGATGGTATCCTTGCCGATGTTTCTCCTACACTTCTGAAGCTTATTGGACTGGAAAAACCCGAAGAAATGAAAGGATCATCATTAATTTAATTGATTCTGATCGCATTTAGTTTGCATTTACTTTTCCTCGCTACTACCTTCGAGTAGTAATGAACTAAAGCTATGTTTTACGCGTTTTTTTAGCTGTAAAACAAAACAAAATTTTATTAAGAAAAAGCATTAAAGGAACTCGTCAATGGAGGGTAATTTTTCAAGCAAAGTTCGAGATGTAATACAATTTAGTCGGGAGGAAGCTCTGCGTCTGGGTCATGATTACATTGGAACGGAGCATTTAATATTAGGTATAGTCCGCTTGGGAGATGGAGTAGCTGTTCGCATACTAAAAAATTTGGATTGCGATCTCTTTAAGCTCAAAAAGACAATAGAAGATACTGTAAGAGGTACTGGTGGTTCAGTTCAAGTGGGAAATATTCCACTTACAAAACAGGCTGAAAAAGTGTTACGGATCACCTATCTCGAAGCTAAACTCTATAAAAGCGATACAATTGGTACTGAGCATCTATTATTGTCCCTTCTCAGGGATGATGAAAATATTGCAGCGCAAATATTGCAACAATTTAGCATCTCCTATGATGCAGTTCGCGAAGAACTCGATCTCATCATTTCAGGAAAATCACGGGAAGAGCAAAATGATTCCTCTTCCATGACCGCAAGTGCTTCTACTTCAAAAGGATCATCATCTGGTTCTGGGAGCTCAAGAGAAAAGAAAATGGAAAAATCAAAAACACCTGTTCTTGACAACTTTGGTCGAGATCTAACAGAAATGGCTGAAGAAGGCCGCCTCGACCCTATTATTGGTCGCGAAAAGGAAATTGAACGTGTTGCACAGGTTCTAAGCCGTCGTAAAAAGAATAATCCGGTATTAATTGGGGAACCAGGCGTTGGTAAAACTGCTATTGCCGAAGGCTTAGCAACCCGAATCGTTGAACGAAAGGTTTCGCGCGTCTTATACGATAAACGTGTAATCGCTTTAGACCTGGCTGCATTAGTTGCAGGCACAAAATATCGCGGACAATTCGAAGAACGTATGAAGGCCGTGATGACAGAACTTGAAAAAACAGAAGATGTCATACTCTTTATTGATGAGCTTCATACCATTGTAGGTGCAGGTGGTGCAAGTGGTTCTCTTGATGCCTCTAATATGCTTAAACCCGCACTCGCCCGGGGAGACGTGCAAGCAATAGGTGCTACAACTTTAAATGAGTATCGACAGTTTATTGAGAAGGACGGCGCGCTGGAACGCCGGTTCCAAAAGATTATGGTTGACCCAACGACCCCGGAGGAAACAACTGAGATTCTTAACCAGATCAAATCGAAGTATGAAAAACATCACAGTGTTCGATTTACTGATGATGCTATTGAAGCCTGTGTCAAACTCACAGACAGATATGTAACTGATCATTTCCTTCCGGATAAAGCCATAGATGCTTTAGACGAGGCAGGTGCTCGAGTTCACCTCTCAAACATTACGGTACCTCAAAATATTATTGACCTTGAGGAAGAGATCGAGACTACCAGTGAAGAAAAAAATTCTATGGTCAAAAAGCAGCGTTTTGAGGAAGCTGCCAGACTTCGAGACAAGGAAAAACGCCTGATCGAAGAACTTGAAATGGCTCAGAGAGAGTGGGAAAAAGAATCTGAGAACATTGTGTATGATGTCAATGAAGAAGATGTGGCTTCTGTAATAGCAATGATGAGCGGTGTTCCTGTGAATAAGATCACACAAAAAGAAGGTCAAAAGCTTCTCAAGATGAAAGAGAGCTTATCTGGCAAAGTGATCGGGCAGGAAGAGGCAATCGTCAAACTTACTAAAGCCATTCAAAGGACAAGAGCTGGGCTCAAGGATCCATCGCGCCCAATTGGCTCATTTATCTTTCTGGGACCTACCGGTGTTGGTAAAACTGAGATGGCTAAAGTTCTTTCAAAATATTTATTCGATAAAGAAGACACGCTCATACGTATTGATATGAGTGAATATATGGAGAAGTTCTCCGTATCGCGTTTAGTAGGAGCACCTCCTGGATATGTAGGATATGAAGAAGGGGGCGTACTGACTGAAAAAGTCCGTCGCAAACCTTATAGTGTTGTTCTTCTCGATGAGATCGAAAAAGCGCATCCTGATGTATTCAATATCTTACTTCAGGTACTGGATGATGGAATACTTACAGATAGCCTTGGACGACGCGTTGATTTCCGAAATACAATCATCATCATGACCTCCAATATTGGAGCAAGAGATATACGTAATATGGGTAAAGGCATTGGATTTGATACCGATGACTCAGCCTTTGATTATGCCAAGATGAAATCAACCATTCAAGACGCGTTGAAAAAAGTATTTAATCCCGAATTCTTGAATAGAATTGATGATGTTATCACATTCCGTCCGCTTGAAAAAGCTGATATCTTCAAGATCATTGATATTATGAATGAAGATCTGTTCAAGCGAATCAACGAACTTGGATACAAGATCGATGTAACTAAAGCTGCGAAAGAATTCATTACAGATAAAGGATTCGATCAGAAATATGGGGCTCGTCCACTTAAACGAGCGATTCAAAAATATATTGAAGATCCTTTAGCTGAAGAATTACTTGAAAATGAGCATCACGAAGGTTCTGTGATTAAAATCAAAATGAATAAGTCACGGGACGGCTTAGCCTTTGACTGGGAAGAAGCTGAACCAAAGGCAGAAAATAATGGCGATACAAAAAATGAGGAAGATCCTTCAGAAGAAAAACCTAAAGAAGCATAAATAAGTAGGTAAGTTAGCCTTTATTGTTGCCTTCGATAAAATTAAAATGCCTCGTTCTATTATGAACGAGGCATTTTTTGTATTACATATATTATTTATGCTATATCTTTAAAATTGTACTGACACATTCAAGACTTTACTTAATCCTGTAAATATGTAATTATTTGTTCCCGTTCGCTCCATTGTTATGGGCAATAATTCGGTTACTCCAACATTTTCCGAATATTCCTGTCGTTCAATTGATCGTTTGGTCAGATTGATGGCGTGAAATTCAATCTCTGATAATATATTTCCAGTTCTTTCTGCCGTTATTGCAATAATGTTATCATCTTCAGGCACATAATTCGCATAATGCAGCATATTTTTAAAACTTGTGCTTCCCTCCCGCTCACCTGCCGTAATAGAATAGACTCCCACACGGCCATTTGATCGAATGGTTATGTACCTGCCGTAACGGGTAAATTTTACTTCACCTATCGGTTGATTGAATGAAAACTCCCCTAATTTCTTTCCGAACCGGTCTGTAATGTAAACTTGGTCATCTGTACCTGAGGCTGCTGTAACAATAGCTATATAATGCCCCTCATCAGATACAAAAACTTCTTTGATGAAACGGTCGCTACTGTAAAAGATATTGGTAGTTTGACCACGTGCTTTTACAACACTTGCTCTTGATCCTTCACGCCCGTCCCTTACAATTTTCGGATTATATAAAACGACGGTCTTAAACATAGGATCTGCCGCAAGTTCAGACACAGATTCCCCTTCCGGACTTTGAGAGCTATTTGAAATAGATTGCTTAACGGTTCCATCGGTATTAAGGAATATAAAATTAGCAATGTTCTCCCTGATTATGAGCTCACCATTAGGTTTAATATAGAGGCGCGAGGATCTGTCATCGGAAGCAAAATTATACGGTTTTTCCTTCATCACTTTACCTGAGCCGCTGATAAAAACAATAGAATTCAGCTCTTTAACTGCAGAAATGGCTGAAATACTGCTCATTGTAGCGTTCTCAAAATTATCCAGGCCCCGATCTGTTAAATCAACTTGATGCCCAGCCACCAGAAATTGATCATTTGAAAATGACCTGGTATTTGGAGTTTCTGACACCTCAATAGATTGAGCTTCTAAAATTCCATTCAAAAATAACAGGTAACAAAAGACAGTAGTTAGTAAACGCATGATTTAAAATACTATATGGTATAAAAATTATATTCTGCTAAGAAAGGGATATTTAAGCAAAAATGATACAACGGACCATCTTTCTGTTTGTGATTACCTGAACTATCTATTACCATCAAAGAAAAATCTGTGATCTCCATTATTAGTGTGTTTCCTCCCTATCGTGGTGGGATATCAACATTTAGTGATTATTTATATAGAAGTTTGAAGGATATTACTGCTGTAAATGCCTTTAATTTTTCTCATCTCTATCCCCCGGTTTTATTTCCGGGAAAAACCCAGTTCGATCCTGCAAAAAACAATATAGACTACGCTGATAGAATTCTTCACTCCTGGAATTTTTTTAAATGGAAAAAAGCAGCAAATGATATTATAGCTTCAAAACCTGACCAAATACTAATCTGTTACTGGCACCCTTTTTTTGCCCCCCTTTATTTGCACCTTAGCAGACATATACGGAAAAACTCTCCAAACACAACAGTAAACCTATTAGCCCATAATGTATTACCACACGAACATTTTCCATTTGGAAAGATGTTATCAAAAAAATTAGTGGATAAGGTTGATAAGGTCATTTTGTTATCTCAAAAGAGTTTAGAGGAGTTTAAAGTTCTCAAATCTAAAACAGATGTGAAAGTTTTATTTCATCCTGTTTATGAGCAAGATTTTCCACAAAAATCTAAGCAAGAACTTCGTGCGGAATATGGATTCACAGATTCAGATTACATTCCGCTATTTTTTGGGCTTATAAGACCCTATAAAGGACTCGATTTATTTATTGAAGCACTTAATAAGATTGATTTCAATGAATATAATATCCGTCCTCTTATTGCTGGTGAGTTCTACACAGAGAAAGCCCCCTTATTAAATAAGATCAATACAAACGATCTCAGCCAATACAAGATCATTGACCGATTTGTTAGTGATAAGGAAATGGCCGAATTATTTACACTTTCCGATGTATTGGTAATGCCTTATAAATCTGCAACTCAAAGCGGCATTTTAGCTAATGCTATTAACTTCAAGTTACCATCAATAGTAACGAACTTAAGCGGGTTAACAGAGCATGTTGAACATAATAAAACCGCTCTGGTGGTATCTAAAAACAATGCGATAGAACTTTCAGACGCGATAATATCTATGACCCATCAAAATATTATGGATGCCATCAAAAAAGAGCTTCCCGCATTAAAAAGCGAACTAAGCTGGTATAATTTTAGTCAACGTCTTTTATCAGAAATAACCTAAGAAAATTCTTAAAAGTATTTGCCTGCCAAATGTAAGGTTCGTATTTTTGGTATCTGTTTTGAAACAGAAACGGGGAGTGGCGCAGTCCGGTAGCGCATTCGCTTTGGGAGCGAAGGGTCGCAAGTTCAAATCTTGTCTCCCCGACAATTCAATTTATAAACTCCAAATAGCAGATCTTACAGATTGAAATTTGGAGTTTTTTTATATTTAAAATTTAATATGCGCCCGTAGCTCAACTGGATAGAGCAGCTGCCTTCTAAGCAGCAGGTTACAGGTTCGAGTCCTGTCGGGCGTACTTAAAAGGGCACTTATAATATATATAAGCGCCTTTTTTTGATTTGTTTAGGTTTGTCTTTGATCAAAGAAATCAGCTCTGTTCTATAATTAAAATCTCCCGAATAATGTATGACAGGCGTCTTGCATAGCTAAATTTCATACTTACACGGTATGCTTACTCTTGTAACTCAGACTCAAGTTTTAAAACCAATTCTAAATACGAATAAAGTACACCCGAAAAGCCCTAAAATTTATCTCGAAAATAAGTTTACACTTAATCAGTAAAACCTTAACTTTGGTTTCTGAAAATTTTGCGAAAATTGTTACGCTTTTTGTAAGGCGACATGGCCGAGTGGTTAGGCAGAGGTCTGCAAAACCTCGTACGGCGGTTCGAGTCCGCCTGTCGCCTCAAACATTTGGTACCTTGTATCAGTTTTGACGTA
>JAVLBT010000147.1:0-7495 GCA_031580945.1 Gracilimonas sp. | reverse complement strand
CATCCGGTCGGGGATTATCTAACACATCGCGCACCCAATTCACAAATTTGTCCAGCGTATCAGAGCCCTGCTGTGCACCCTCTTTATATTTCCAGTGAGCCGCCAATCCCTTTTCGGCGATATCATCCATTCTGCGCGTTCGTATTTGAACTTCTACTTTACGTCCTTTATTGGTAATCACGGTGGTGTGCAACGACTGATAACCGTTGGCTTTGGGTACCGAAATGAAATCCCGAAATCGTTCCGGAATGGGCGTATACCAATCTGTTATAATTGAATATACGCGCCAGCAATCTTCTTTGGCATGAGGATCTTCCAGGATAATACGGATGGCAAACAGGTCATAGATTTCTTCGAAGGGTTTTTGCTGCCGCTGCATTTTTCGATAGATGGAAAATATATGCTTAGGCCTTCCCTTGATCTCAAACTTGAAATTCATTTTACCCAATTCCTTTTTGATGGGATCCATGAATTCTTGTATAAACTCTTCCCGGTCTTCTTTCTTTTCGCGGAGTTTTCGGGCTACAAATTTATACGAGGTTGGATCGATGGTTCGGAAACAAAGATCTTCTAACTCATTCTTAATACGGAATAATCCAAATCGGTGAGCTAAAGGAGCATACAGGTCCATTGTTTCTGAAGCGATCTTGATCTGCTTTTCCCGCTTGAGATGCTGAATGGTACGCATATTGTGCAATCGGTCCGCAAACTTTATCAAAACCACTCTTATATCTTCAGCCATGGTAAGTAACAGCTTCATAAAAGCTTCCGCTTGCTTGCTATCCCGGCTCTTAAAAACCCCGGTTATCTTGGTTACCCCATCAATAATGACTGCGACTTCTTCCCCAAACCAAAAACGGATATCATCTAAGTTTACATCTGTATCTTCTACGGTATCATGGAGCAGAGAGGCTATGACGGATATATCATCAATATTTATTTCACTGGCTACAATTTTTGCTACTTCAACGGGATGATAATAATAGGGCTCTCCGGAAGCCCGTTTCATATCTTTATGAGATAAAAAGCACAATTTAAAAGCGCGGCGAATTGCTTTTACATCAACCTCATCAATATGCTCCTGACATACTTCGATAAGCTGCTTAAGATCTTCCTTTTGAGCTTTCTTAAGCTTATATCCATCCAGGTCATACTTTTCTATGGAAGCCGTTCTACCCATATGCTATTTCATTGCTTACATCAAATGTGCGTATTCAATAATAAAGAAAATCTATAATCCAAATGCTTACAAAAAAAGCGGATATGTGCTACATACCCGCTGTGTTCATTTTTATAGGTAATCAATTAAAAGCTAAGCGACACTCCAAACATTATTCGCCCGGTTTGTGCATTTACATCCTGCAATTCCGGCTCCTCTAATTCACTACTTGAATACCGATATTCAACAAAAGGTTTTATCAATGGAATTACGGTTACTTTTGCACCAGCCAGAATATTCCAATACATACTATTCTCTTCCCCTTCCTCAGGTACAGCACCAAGTTGGTTATTCTGTACATCTGTGATCGCCCGTTGATAATTTTGTGTACCTAATCCAACACCAACATAGGGCTCCAATAGGCCTACGGAAACTCCTCCTATAGCAGCAACACCCACATCATAGTTAGTCAGGTCTTGAGAATATGAAAAGGTTTGATTATCCGGATTTACATTATTTTCCTCGCTAAAATAACTTCCATGGATCCGTATGCCTAAATTAACCAGTGGTAAGCTTTCAAAGATTCCTTTTTGAATACGAACGCCAAACCCATTTTTCGGATCTTCATTTCTCAACTCATACGAAGCACCGATTTCAAATTGAGCCATTACCGGCGTTGACAAAAAAGTAGCGATTAAGACTAATAGAGGTAATATGCGTTTCATGATGATAATTTATTATTGAATTTGGTTCAAAGTTACAAAACACTTGTCTGCTTTCAATAGTTTGTTTTGGTAGACCTTTATTAACAAATAAAGTATCAATTGGTAAATTAATGTACATATTGAAAATTAGTTAAAATCTTTTTTGAAGTAGTGAGAGCTAAACCCGTATATTTGGCGCCTAAACAAATGCGCCTCGGTGGTGGAATTGGTAGACACGTTGGACTTAAAATCCAATGGATATTAAAATGTCCGTGCCGGTTCGAGTCCGGCCCGAGGTACTTAAAACCCTTGTTGCTCATACACTTACAGAGTTACAGGGGTTTTTTGTTATATAGTGTCAAAATACTCTTAGCTATTCTGGTTACAATGTGGTTACAAGGCAGATCAAAGTAACCCCCCTTATTTTTTGCTCTCTTTATGCTGTTTTTGTGCGTGAATAACCGGCGCCGGGTATTGATGAAAGGGAAAGGCGTTCAATGGATGGCTTTCAATCTTTGAATGTGGATAAGCTCAAAGACTTACAACCTATTCAAAGTCTCTGAATAGGTTCTTATGAAAAGAAGCGGCAGCTTAAATGCCCATGGATCAACCTAAACTAATTAGAGGTTTTAAAATGTCCTTGATAACTATAGGCTGTGCGTTGTCATTTTGCAACAAAATGACAAACTCATGATAGTCTACATATTTCTACAAATAAGGAACCTACCCTTGCTACCCACTGGTTTTCGAATAAGCTGTTTTGGGTGTGGCAGATAAACCGATATCAATTTAAAAAAACATATGAACACCGCTGAGCCTATAATTGAACGGTACCCGGTTATCAAAAAACACTCATTATACAATACTTTACACCTATTTTAGGCTTTCCATTTTTATTGAAGCAAATTATTGTTTAGGCTTGCACCAAATCTAAAATCAAGACTTATTCTAATTGAAATTATCAGCTACCCTATTATTCTTTTTTCTATTATCAACGCAAATACTGTACTCACAGACTTTAGAAGATAAGATCGGCCAAATGATCATGGTGGGATTTGGGAATAGTCAGCAGGCACAAGATTCCCTCGCTTATGACTTATCTCAACGTAATTTAGGTGGAGTTCTCTTATTTGCATATAACCTGCGGTTTCCAAGCCAAATTAAAAGTCAAAGCACCCGGCTCCAGCAACAGGCCGAAACCCCTCTTTTTTTAGCTACTGATCAGGAAGGCGGTATTGTTGCCCGTTTAGATGAAAATAATGGCTTTAGTCGCACTTACACTGCACATAAACTTGGAACGGAATTTAATTCAGAGGATTCAACCCGAAGCCAGGCACAAAGAATGGCAAACTGGATGAAAAGTTCGGGGTTAAATATGAATCTTGCTCCTGTTGTGGATGTAAACATCAATCCCGAAAGCCCTGCAATTGCCGGTTTAGATCGAAGTTTTTCGAGTGATGAAGAACAAGTTTATGCCCATGCTTCCTGGTTTATTGATGAATTTCAGAAAATGAATATTGCTACTACCCTAAAACATTTCCCCGGACATGGAAGTGCTGTAGATGATTCTCACAATGGATTTACGGATATCACCGATACGTGGGAAGAACGTGAACTAACACCTTTTAAATTACTAATTGATGACGGCTATCAGGATGCAATTATGACCGGGCATTTGTTTAATCAGAATTGGGATCAAGATTATCCTTCCTCCCTCTCTCATGCTGCGGTCTCAGGTATGCTAAGAGATAGCCTTGGTTTTGAAGGCGTGGTTATAACAGATGAACTTTTTATGGATGCGATACAGGAAAACTATGGATTTGATGAGAGTATAATTCAGGTCATAAATTCAGATACCGACATTCTTTTATTTAGCACTAACTTATATAAGGAGCAGTCGTTGGTGGGATATGTGACCTCTTTGGTAAAACAAAAAGTAAAAGAAGGTATAATTGCAGAGGCAACTATTGATAATTCATACCGCAGGATCATGAATTTGAAAGAACAACGCATAACAACACACACCGATGAGCCAATCGTTTTTCAGGACGAGTTACCAGAAGCAATTGATATAAGTAATTACCCCAATCCTTTCAATCCTTCCACTACTATTGTAATTCAGCTTAAAGAGCCCGTGGTTGCACAAATTCAAATATTTAATTCTATTGGACAGAACGTTGAAACCATCACTCGTACTAATCTTTCTTCTGGAACGCATCAATTTAATTTCCATGCTGAGGGTCTGTCATCTGGCATGTACTTTGTTGTTGTACACACAAAAAAGACCCGGGTATCCCACAAGATGATGGTCATTAAATAACAAAATCATTACTCCGGCCAAATAACGTCCATAAATAGTATCATAAAAGTTATGGGCATTATGGTCAACATCTCCGGAAAAACTATTACTAATTTACTTTTGAAACAGCGGCTTTTATAATGCACAACTTCAAATAGATATAGTAAAAATTATTTCTCAGCTGCCGCTAATAACATACCAACACGTAGATGGGGCATAATAATCATATTTTAACGAAAGCTTATTTTGCCAATAAGGAAATACATTAAACTCTAAGAGCAAAATTCAAACAAGGGTGCCTTAATTGAAAAGACATCCCATTTGAATATATCACATTATGTAAATCGATTCATTTTATGGGCTCAAAAGGCCTTATAAGTATATTTTTGGTTTATATCTCATTTACTTGATACATATATTCATAATCACCTATCTCTCAAAAGACTCCTGATTGCTGGTCATTTTTTAAATATTTAATCATCAAAGTTGTGAAATTTACCGAGCGCTATTAACTGGATGAGCTATCATCACTAAAACATTGTAATTATATGCGGCACATTGTCTTTAAGTATCAAGTGCGCACACCATATTACTTAAATATTAAATCCATTGAATTATGACCATCATAATGTGGATTTGTAATAATTATACATTAATTTTTGGTACCTAACTTAACCGAAGCTTTTCAGTTTTACAGAAACTGCAACCAATTTAAAAATCTTATACATGTCTACCTCTATAATGCGCCCTGAATTTGAGAAATATGAAAAGATGCCCGCCAAGATCTTTGAGAATGCTAAAAAAGCCTCAAAATATGCTGCCAACCAGATCGCAGATTTAATCAAGGAAAAAGCAAAAAAAGGTGAAAAAGCAGTCCTTGGTTTAGCAACAGGTTCCACACCCACCCAAATGTATGACGAATTGGTTCGATTGCATCTAGAAGAGGGACTTAGTTTCCAGAATGTGGTCACGTTTAATTTGGACGAATATTATCCAATGGATCCGGACAGCATTCATAGTTATGTGCATTTTATGAATGAGTATTTATTTGATCACATAGATATCAAAAAAGAAAATATTCATATACCGGATGGAACCCTGAACCGCGATGAGGTATACGAGTTTTGTCAAAACTATGAAAAGAAAATTGAGGGATTTGGAGGCATTGACTTACAGGTTTTAGGCATCGGCAGAACAGGACACGTTGGTTTTAACGAACCCGGTTCATCCATAACTTCTAAAACCAGACTTATTGCATTGGACAGCCTCACCATTCTTGATGCAGCCAGCGGTTTCTATGGTGTTGAAAATGTACCCCGCAGGGCAATCACAATGGGTGTAGGAACCATTATGAATTCCAAGCGCATACTTATCATGGCCTGGGGTGAGGGTAAAGCTGGTATTGTTCAAAAATCCATTGAGGGAGACGTAACCAATCAAATACCCGCGACGTTTTTACAAAACCATAAAAATGTTGAGTTTTTGCTTGATGAAGCCTCGGGTGCTGAACTTACACGTACCAAAACTCCATGGTTAGTTGGGCCTATTGAGTGGACCGATCAGATGTTGCGAAAAGCTGTAGTCTGGTTAAGCCTCTATCTCGAAAAACCTATTTTAAAGCTCACAGATGAAGATTATAGTGAGCACGGGATGAATGATGTTCTGACTGATATCGGACGGGCCTATAATGTGAATATTCGCATTTTCAATGAAATTCAACATACGATTACAGGCTGGCCCGGTGGTAAACCATATGCAGATGATACGAATCGGCCGGAACGTAAAGAGCCACATCCAAAACGAGTGCTGATCTTTAGTCCACACCCGGACGATGATGTAATTTCAATGGGAGGAACTTTTATTCGACTTGTGGATCAGGGTCATGACGTGCACGTAGCCTATCAAACTTCCGGAAATATTGCGGTTTTTGACGATGAAGCTATTCGATTTGCTGACTTCGTTACCGATTACCACGATACATTTGGATTGCAGGACAATGAAACGACCAACCTTTTTGATGACGTACGGAAATCTATTAAAAACAAAAAACCTGGTGAGTTGACTCCCCAAAAGTGAAGAAAATAAAAGGGATGATTCGGCGGGGTGAAGCTAAAACGGCCTGTAGATACGTCGGTATTCCTGACGAGAACATGCATTTTCTCGATCTGCCATTTTATGAAACAGGAAAAGTTCGGAAAAAACCTATAGGGCCAGAAGATATTCAGATCACCAAGGAAATTATTCAGAAAGTTAAACCGCATCAGATCTATGCCGCTGGTGACCTTTCTGACCCACATGGAACACACCGTGTTTGCTTAGATGCCATATTTCAGGCTCTCCGTGAACTAAAGGACGAGCCATGGATGAAAGATTGCTGGACCTGGTTATACCGGGGAGCATGGCAGGAATGGGATATCGAAGATATTGAAATGGCTGTTCCGCTCAGTCCCGAAGAAACAGACCGTAAGCGTAAGGCGATCTTTAAGCATCAGTCCCAAAAAGACCGGCCCCTCTTCCCTGGTGTTGACAAACGTGAATTCTGGCAGCGAGCTGACGACCGAACACGGTCCACTGCTCAAACCTATGACCGTTTAGGGTTAGCCGAGTATGAGGCTATGGAAGCCTTCGTACGCTGGAAAGAATTGGACTGATCATTCTTATTTATAAATCTCGGGGCGAAGGAGTTTTCTCTTTCGCCCTTTCTATATTTTGAACCTAACCTATAGATTATGAATCGTTTTCTGATCCTTTCAATTTCCTTGATTATTGTTTTTCAGGGATGTGATGTAAATAATGACCGTAAACTCAATACGCAAATAGCAGTTGTTGGTGGAGGCACAAGCGGTACTGCTGCAGCTATTCAAGCCGCACGGATGGGACAAGAAGTGGTGCTCATCAACGAAACTGAGTGGTTTGGTGGGATGCTTACCGAGGCTGGTGTGAGTGCCACCGATGGGAATCATCAGCTGCCATCCGGTATTTGGGGCGAATTCAGAGAACATATTTATGATTATTACGGCGGACCTGATTCCGTGTTCACCGGTTGGGTCAGCAACACACAGTTTGAACCTTCGGTCGGGAATGATATTCTGACTGAAATGATAGCTGCCGAACCGAATATCAAAGTATTTAATGGATGGCTGATAGATTCTGTGTTGATTGAGCAAGGAACCTTGAAAAAAGCTTGGTTCATCAATGAGGCCGGAGAATCCCTTTCCGTAGAAGCTTCGGTTTTTATCGAGGCCACCGAATATGGGGACTTAATGGCTAAAGCCGGGGCCGAATATGATATCCACATGGAAACATACGACGAAACAAAGGAAGAGATGGCGC
>JAVLBT010000146.1:0-7502 GCA_031580945.1 Gracilimonas sp. | reverse complement strand
ATAAATATCCAGCATCGCTTGGTTTATCAAGTCTACGAAAAAGAGAAAGTTGTTAAAATTATCAGAATGTGGACTCATTACAACTAATCCGGTAGCATAACAACGCGTTTTAAATCGGACCACCGACAAATGTGTCGGGATTGGCACGGACGAGGTTCGATGGAAACTTGATTGCCAGGAATTAATTTTGCTACTTCAATTAACTCATAATCCCTGCGCCGGTTATGCGGTAGGTCGTTATTTGACTTAATAAGGCTGTCCTACTTTGATTGAATTGTAAGTACATTGTAATTATATTTGTATATACATTGAAAAATAACCAAAGCTATGAAAACCAAGCTAATTCGTATAGGTAACTCTCAAGGAGTTCGGATTCCAAAACCTTTAATCGAAGAAAGTGGAATAACTAAAGATATTGAAATGATTCTCAGAGACAATGAAATTGTTCTTCGCTCGGCTGAAACTATTCGAAAAGATTGGGATTCATCTTTCAAAAAAATGGCTGAACAAAAGGATGATGTTCTATTGGATCAAAAAGAGATTGAAAAATCTTCAGACTGGGATGAAACTGAGTGGACATGGTAAAAGTAGATTCAGTTCAAAGGTTTGAAGTACTTCTGATATCACTTGATCCAACAAAAGGCTCTGAAATAAAAAAAACTCGTCCCTGTTTGATCATTTCACCTGATGAAATGAACAAATATATTAGAACTGTTATCATTGCTCCAATGACTTCTACCATTAAAAATTATCCAACGCGTGTCACTACTACATTTCAAGGCAAGAAAGGACAAATTGTATTAGATCAGATTCGAACAGTCGATAAAAGCAGATTGATTAAAAGTCTTGGGACAATCAGTTCTTCAGCTGAAGAAAAAGTATTGAGTACATTACAAGAAATGTTTGCCCCATAGATTCGCCACCCAATAATACATTTTAAATCGTACCATCGACCAATATTTTGGGATTGGTTTGATGGAACTTGATTGCCAGGAATTAATTTCGCTACTTCAACTGAATTACAATCCCTCGCGCCGTTTGATCGCTGGGTCGTTAGGTGTATAAGGATTCAATTCTACCTTTCGAGTTTATAAACATCTACCCTTTTTATCTTTCTTCTTTTATTATTGAACTATTGAAATCAATCTATCGTCACCATGGAAGAGGAAAAAGAAGAAATATTAAAAGTATGGCAACAAGGAAATGAAGCTCTCGAAAATAATGATTGGGATTCATATTCTGAGTATTGGGCACACTCTGATTATATTCAGCTTATACATCCGAAAGAAAAAGAGTGGTTACAAGGGTGGGATACCATTGGTCCAAGTTATAAAGAGTTTATTGAACAAGGCACAGAAATACATAGCGAAAGTTGGGATGTAAAAATTCAGGTATCAGAAAATGCAAAAATGGCTTGGTTGACCTGTAAAACAAAAATTAAAATGGTCTCAGATGATCCACTGGAATTTGAATCATGGCAGACAAATATTTTTTAGAAGAAAGAAGGGCAATGGAAACTTGTCCATGGCCATGCAAGTAATTTGTATTAATGCACCTGAAAAGCAAATAAACGCGCGCCCTTTGATTGCTTATAATTCACTTTAGGCCTGTAAATTTTTAATAACATAAGTGCGACTGCCAGTTATTTGCGGAGTCGTTAGGTTTGCAACGTCAGCCAATATAAATCTGTAAAGGTAGCTGAAATGCTATCTGATCGAAGTCTTTGTCATTATGTAGTAGCTTTACTTCATGTTTGGTTTTTCAATATAAATGAGGATGCTACTAACTTTATAGAAACAGACCTGTGATTAATTAACCAATTTATTAATGAATACTGCTGAAAGATTGGGGTTTTCAAAGGATTCAAAATTACTCATCATCCATGCGGATGATGCCGGACTTGCCTATTCTGAAAATCAAGCTACTATTCAATCACTGAAATTTGGAATGGTCAATTCCTACAGCATGATGGTCCCCTGCCCTTTTTTCTCTGAAATCGCTGATTTTGCCATACGAAATCCCCATTTTGATCATGGCATTCATCTTACCTTAACCTGTGAATGGGAAACCTATAAATTTGGCCCCGTTTTACCGATCTCTGACGTACCAAGCCTGGTTGATGATAAGGGTCATTTTTTTAAAAAAAGAGAAGATCTTCAGAAAAATGCGAATCCAAAGGACGTTGAAAAAGAACTAAAAGCACAAATTGAGAAAGCTTTAGCCGCTGGTTTAGAACCTACTCATTTAGATTCACATATGTACAGTGTGGGAGCAGACCCTGAATTTTTTCATATTTATAAAAAACTTGGTACATCTTATGATCTTCCCGTATTGATAAGTGACCAATTGTTGACAATGGTTGGATTAGATCCGGTAAAAAATATTGAAAAGAATGATTTCCTGGTAGACCAGACTTATGTAGCTGAGTATAAATTCTATGAGTCCGGTAAACTCGCCAGTTACTACAGCTCGGTCTTAGAAAACTTGACAAACGGAATCAATCTACTCTTGATCCATCCTGCTTTTGATGATGAAGAAATGAAAAATGTAACCGTTGATCATCCAAATTTCGGTTCCGAATGGAGACAAATAGATTTTGACTTTTTTACAAACCCAAGGAATAAGTCAAAATTGAATGAGCTAAATATTGAATTAATCACCTGGAAAGACATTAAAGAGCTGCAAAAAAAGCTTTAACATGGCCACGTACTCTTATTGTTTCTTTAGTAATACTATCAAGCATAAATAAATTATATGCAATTATTTCCCTTTTGCTTATTACAATTTTTAGGCATTTATACTATTTTAATTCTTTTTATTCAAACTTTAACAAGAAATAATTCAAAAATTAAGAGTAAAACATAAAATAATTTAATTTCTAAATATGAGTACAGATTTTAAAGAACTTTCCAGAGAAGAGCTGGCGAAAAAGATCAAGAGTTTTAAAATGCTCGCAGGAATTTCTGCTCCTATTATCCTTGGTTTAATTTTTTTTATAGTTCGCGACTATCTTCAGGGAGATGGTATAGATATGGCGTTATTAACCATTGTAATATGCAGTTTAAGCCTTCCCATAATTATGTTTGAAAAGATCAAAGAGATGCGTAAAGAAATGAATAGGAAAATCTAAGTACTATTATTTCATTCACGCCTTTTCCACATACCAATGGCAGACCTACTTTTGAACTTTTAGTATCTGGTTAGACGTATTTTTTAATTTTCACTTGTCATGATAAAAAGAGGCTGCATTTCAAAACTTTTGTAATGTGGCCGAAGTCGTTCCGTATTATAATGGCGGTCAACTTTTACCAGCTTCTTTTTGCTGGTAACAATATCCACTGGAACATTGTCATAACGGCCATTTTTAAGTACAACCAATCTTCCATGGATATTATCAAGGATCAGGTCTAAAGCCAGATTTCCATACGCCATTGGAACAATGGAGTCGATGGCATCAGGATCACCACCCCGAACCAAGTAACCCAATTTCTGATTTATAATATTGACCTTTTTCCCGTCATTGAATTTCGGGGATAACTGCTTAAGCTCTTCAGAGATCAGATCGCCAATTCCCCCCAGCTTTTTATGTCCATATGCATCAGCGGTAGCATTTTGAAAGATCATCTCTCCCCCTTTGAACATTGCTCCTTCTGAAATCAACAGCATGGAATAATTACTTGGATTTAGCTTTCTGTCATGAGACATTAGTTCCGCAAGATGTTCGATCTCAAATTCATATTCAGGAATAACACAACGATTTGCAGCCCCCGCCATAGTTGGTAACATGGCAGTGAAACCTGCATATCGCCCGAAAACTTCCATCACAAGGAATCGCTCGTGAGAACCGGCTGAGGTCCGAAGATTATTTGCATGCTGAATTGTTCGGGTCACACAGGTACTAAATCCTATGCAATAGTCCGTTCCGGGAACATCGTTATCCATTGTTTTTGGAATTGCTATGACCTTAACTCCCTGTTGATATAGATGAACACCATAGCTAAGTGTATCATCCCCACCAATCGGGATCAGGAAATCAACCCCTACCCATTCAAGGTTTTTTAAAACCTCTGGGGTCAAGTCATTCATTTCTTCCTGGTAATGGTCTTTCAGGAAATCAGGAACTTCGGCTTTTTTAACATGACTGGGGCGTGTTCTTGAAGTATGAAGAAAAGTGCCACCGGTCCGTCCTGCTTTATTTACAATATCTTCAGTTAGCTCTTGATAATTGTTGCCATTGTCATGCTTTTTATCTCTAACAATGTCAATGAGGCCTGCCCACCCTCGCCGGAATCCTATCACTCTAAACCCTTCTCGAATAGCTCGAATTGTAATGGCTCGAATTGCTGGATTTAAACCCGGTACATCACCGCCCCCTGTTAAAATCCCTATGGTTCCTTTATAGTTTTTTTTATTAGTCATAATACCTCCTGAAAAGAATTTACTTCTACAATACTATTGGTTTATGAAGCATTGATGAAAAGATTCAAATTGGATACGACTTCATAAAATCTTCAAATTGAATTGGTATTAAATAGGATATATAAACTAATTAGGGGGATCGTATGAAAAAGACCATAGCCATCATTGGTTCCAGTTTCGCAGGATACACTGCCGCCATTCACCTGTCAAAACTATTGGCAGGTAAGCATCAAATCATAGTAGTAGACGAGAAGCCTGAGTTTCTGTTCCTTCCCTCATTTATGTGGTATCCGTTTACAACTGATAAGTTGGATCAACTCTCTTTTGACACCCGACCTGTTTACAGAGAGCTTGGAATTGAGTTTATTGAAAGAACCGTTTATGGTTTTGATCTTGAGGATCAGCTTATATATACCTCTGATCAGGATTTTCATTATGATTATCTATTGATTGCAACCGGGGCAAGGCCAAGCTATGAGAGTATTAAGGGACTCAAACCGCCTGAAAATGCTTGGTCTATTTGCTGCGATCCATTGCAGGTTGATAATACCCGCCAAAAATGGAATAGTTTTCTCAGTAACCCCGGACCGATTGTGGTTGGGGCAGCACAATGGGCAGGTTACTTTTTTGCCGCTTATGAATTTCTGTTCAACATGCTTTATGACTTACACAAAGAGGATATTTTGGAAGAGGTTCCTATTCATTTTGTAACCTCAGAGCCGTACCTCACCCATTTCGGAGTTGGTGGGCTCAATAAAGATCCGGAAAAGTGTGAAAAATTATTTGACCAATTCAACATAAAAACCCATTTGAACGCCGAGATTCAGGAAATAAAAACGGGACTTGTACAACTTGGAGATAGAACAACACTTGAATCTGACTTCACAATGATCATCCCGCCATTTACTGGAATAAATGCGGTAAAAACTACACGTAATCTGGCTGATGCTCATGGGTTCATTAACGTGACCGATCAGTTTAATCACCCAAAATATCCCAATGTATTTGCTGCCGGAGGATCTGTATCTATACCACAGCGGTTTGAATCAAAAATAGGAGTCTCCGTACCCCGCACTCACTCTTCATCTGAAAGGATGGCCAAAACAGCCGCAACGAACATTGCTGCTGCCCTTAAAGGACATGGAATGGAATCAAAAACCACAGATGAAATCTATGACTATATTCGTTCAGACATGGAATACCTGAGTCGTATGATCTTTCAGGATTATGAAAATAAGCATGAGGCCCTGGCTCTCATTGCAAAGGGCTCACAAGAAAAGTGGACCAGTTATAGTCTACAAAAGTATAAAAATGCTGCAGAACAAATATCTTCAAAACCATGAACTACGGATTAAGACATCGTTCTCAATAAACCATTGCCTTAGATGTTGGATCTCCAAGAATCTTCTGTTGTGATTAAATAAAAAAGGAACACCAATTTGCGAAATCACAAACCTGATGTTCCTCAAAATGAAATTGTATACAAGCGATTAGATGAAGTACCTGCCTACTTCCACCCTGCACGATCCATGATACGAATAGCTTCCGGATTATTACGCCCAAGCGCCGATACATTCACAGCATCACTTTTATACTGACCAAATTCTTCGAGCACATCTGCCCATTCTGCTTCGTCATTGATTGGATATTCATTATTCCCTCCAATGTAGTATTCCTGTGCTTCTGGAGTGGTCAGATATTCAAGGAATTGCGTGGCATTATCTTTATTAGGAGCATTCTTCAGGATACCGGCTCCGCTTATATTTATGTGAGCACCTCTTCCATCATCACCCTGATTAGGAAATACAAACTCAACTTTTGAGGCTGCTTCCTGATCGGCTTCGTCATCACCAGTGATCATTACCGCCAGGTAATAGTGATTTACAACGGCAACATCACAAACGCCAGCAGCTACGCTTCGAATCTGATCACGATCACCTCCTTGCGGATCGCGAGCCATATTTTTCACCATACCATTGGCCCATTCTTCCGTTGCGTCTGCTCCAATCGTCTCAACCATTGAGGCCACGAGAGACTGATTATAAATATTATTGGAAGAACGAATACAAACGCGCCCTTCAAATCTTGGTTCCGCAAGAGCTTCATACGTAAGCTCTTCGTAATTTTCTACTGCTTCCGGATTCACCACTAATCCTCGAACCCGCTTGGAAAGGCCAACCCAAAGTCCATCAGGATGACGGAATGATGAAGGAATGCGTTCTTCAAGAAGGTCGGAATCAATTGGTTGCAGGATGTCTGCTTCTTCGGCTCTCCATAAACGACCCGCATCCACGGTAATCAAGACATCAGCCGGCGAATTAATACCTTCACTACGAACTCTCTCAATAAGTTCATCAGAACCTCCTTCAATCAGGTTAACCTCAATACCTGTTTGTTCTGTGAATTGCGCATAAAGTTCTTCGTCTGTGTCATAGTGGCGAGCTGAGTATACATTGACTTCTTGCTGACTTGTACAAGATGTAAAAATCATTGCCAACGCTATGAGAGATAGTAAATATGGTTTCATTTTATTGGTTTGTTATTCAAAATTTTATTTCTGCTGAAGCAAAACTAAGACATTATTTAGATAGATTCTAAATAAAAATCGTTCACATTGTAAAAATTAGTTCCCTGCAAGGATACTGGCTGAAAGAGAAGAAAATTGAAGAAGATATAATCTGCTTTTCTCCGTTTAGGTAATCTAAATGAATCAGCGAATGTCAGGAGTATCTGTTATAGTTCGTATTCAACGCCACATGTAAGTTTAGAACTCGGATTAATCGGATTGCGCGGATGATCGCAGCAAAACTATCTCCCCCTTTTATAATAGTTTGCTATGGCTAATGTGAAACAAAAAGCACTCATTCTAAAACTCGTCTCCTATATCCATTTACATACTATCACCACTACAATTCGTGTACATCAGTGGCATCCACTTAATCCGCCTTTCAAAACCACATGTATATTTAGAACTCGGATTAATCGGATTGCGCGGATGATCGCGGTGAAAACAACCCTTACATAAATGAAATATGATATTAATATGAACGCGTTTACCGGTTAGCACATAATAGGTGAAAGTG
>JAVLBT010000145.1:0-7549 GCA_031580945.1 Gracilimonas sp. | reverse complement strand
AGCCAAAAGATATATTAAGAAATTGTCGAAATTCTTTGTCAGAATGTCTACCTGCGCCTTCTGCAATATTAGAACTAATTGAAACTGAGCACCTTCTCATCTGCGATATAATTCCATACTTCTCTTCTTTAGGAAATTCTTTAGTAAGTTTATAAATATCTGTTGCTAATTGGACCCCTTTATTCCAAACCTCTAATTGTTTGTAATTATGCATATCACAATCTCATGTCTTTAATCAAATGTCTAAAATCTATTAACTAATTTCTTAATGGTTTTCCCTTTTTTAGCATGTGTTCCATTCGGGCGAGTGTTCGTTCATCCTGTAAGCATTCGAGGATTGCTTCCCGCTCTAACTTCAATATATAGGATTCGGGAACTTCCTGAGCTTCACTCAGATCTCCTCCTGCTAATACATACGCCACCCGTTCAGCAACCACCTGATCATAATCTGTGATATATTTTCCTTCATGCATAACATGCAGCATCAATTTCATTGCTGCCAATGCTGTTTTTCCTAATACTTTGATGGGCCTTTCTGCGGGAGACTGATACCCGGCCTGAACCAAATTCAGTGCTTCCTCTTTCGCTGTTTTGATGAGCAGATCCCGATTCATCACTATTGTATCTGATGGACGTAAATACTCTAACTCTTTCGCCAAATGAGCACTTTCAGAGACTTTTGCCATACCAATGGTCTTAAATACTTCCCGGATAAATGGCAATGCATCGGCTTCACCTGCCAGCTTATCCATAGCCCTTCGGAGTAATTCTGTGGTTCCTCCACCTGCGGGAATCAAACCCACCCCTACTTCCACCAGTCCCATATATAATTCATGATGCGTAACTACTTTGTCAGAATACAGGCAAAATTCAACGCCTCCACCTAATGTTTTACCAAACGGGGCTGAAACTACGGGAAAAGGAGCATATCGCAAAGCAACTGCTGTTCTCTGAAAGTTATTTACGGCTTCAACCACACTATCCCAATCATCGTTTTGTTTGGCTGTGAACGCTTCTTTAAGATTAGCACCAAAAGCAAAGTTATCGCCATCGTGACTGATGACCAAAGCTTCAAAACCTTCTTTCACCAGATCCAAAGACCTGTAAAGAGAATTCACCAATTCAGCTCCCAAGGTGGCATTCCTGGTATTGAACTCGAAAAGTGCAACACCGTCTCCAATATCATGAAGAGCAGCACTGTCATTTTTCATGACTGAGACTTCTTTTTTTCTAAAGTTTGCTGCTTTGATCTCACCCTTAGCTTCTGGAGAAATTTCCACCATAGCTTTTGAAGCAGGATCGTAGACGTATCCATCTTTATAAAATCGTTCAAAGCCTGCATCCAACATTTCGGTAATCAGTTCAGGAACTTCCTTTCCTTCTTTCTTTATTCGCTCAGCTGTTTCTCTAACTCCAAGCGCATCCCATCGCTCGAAAGGCCCCATTTCCCAGTTAAAGCCCCACTGCATCGCACGATCAATAGAGAGTGGTGAATCTGTGATCTCCGGAATTCGGTTGGCTGCATACATCAATAGATCACGATGAACATTCCACAAAAAATCCCCGATCTTTCCATCAAAGTTAACCAGAAACTTCAATCGCTCAGACGTATCTTTGATGTTATTTGCTTCTTCCAAGACTGGATCTTCAAGCTTTTGCTGTGACTCATACTCAAAACTCTCAGGGTTCAGTACCAGATATTCGCCATCTTTTTTAGTGTAAAATCCTTTGCCAGCTTTATTGCCGATCATTCCTTTATCTACCATTTTTTGAAATTTTTCAGGAAGATCAAACGTCTCCTGCATTTCATCATCAGGGATGGATGGATAGAGATTTTTGGCTACATGGTTGGTGACATCAAGTCCGGCCATATCCGCTGTTCTGAACGTAGCAGCTTTTGAATAGCCGGTCAGTGTACCGGTCAGTAAATCAATTTCTTCTGCTCTGAAATCGCCATTGAAGAAATAGGGCATGATGTTGGCGATAGAGAAAATACCCACCCGATTAGCTATAAAGTTTGGGGTGTCTTTACAAATAACCACCCCTTTACCGAGCGACTTTTCACAAAAGCGGTGCATGAATTCGGTGACTTCATCGGAAGTGGTTTCGGTCGGAATTACTTCCAGCAGCTTCATATATCTGGGTGGATTGAAAAAGTGCGTACCCAGGAAATGCGCTTTGAATTCATCGCTGCAATCTTCGCTGATTTCTCCAATTGGCAATCCTGATGTATTCGAACTCACAACGGTTTGAGGCTTACGAATATCATCGATACGCGCCATCATGTCTTTTTTGATCTCCATTTTTTCAATGATGACCTCACAGATCCAATCTGCTTCTTTCAGCTTATCAAAATCATCCTCAAAATTTCCGACTTCTATCCGTTGTGCAAATTCTGGCTTGCCAAATGGAGCCGGCTTCATGTTGGAGGCTTTCTTCAGGCTTTCTTCCACGGTTTTATTGGGTCGGCCCGGATCGTCGCTTTTAAGATCCAGTAACATCACATCCAATCCGGCATTAATGCAGTGTGCTGCAATTTGACTGCCCATCACCCCAGAACCTAATACTGCTACTTTCTTGATCGAATATTTTTTGGTACTCATGACTATAATCTTTTGCAAAAATTGTTACCAGCTGGTTAGAACCAGTTGATGAGTTTACATTTTCTAATTCATTTTACTTCAGAACAGATCTCCACTTTACAAGCTATTTTTAATCCTCATCAGCATAAATGGAATCAATCTGTTCTTTGTACTTCTTATTGATCACATTTCGCTTAATTTTCAGTGTTGGAGTAATTTCACCCGCGTCGATCGTAAACTGATCTTCAAGTAGCTTGAACCGTTTTACCTTTTCCCACTTCGACAGATCCTCATTCACTTTATCCACTTCTTTTTGAATGCGCTTTTGGACATACTCATTGTCGGTCGGTTTCTGATCCGGAAAAGAATGACCCGTTGTTTCGAATCTCTTCTTCATGTTATCCCAGTTTGGGACGATCAGTGCTGCACAAAACTTGTGATCACTTCCCACTACCACAGCCTGTTCAATAAATCCGCTATTCACCAGCGCGTTTTCAATGGGTTGTGGCGCCACATATTTCCCAGTTGAAAGCTTGAATAGTGATTTTTTTCGATCCGTCACAAACAGCCAGCCATCATCATCTAAATGACCGATATCTCCGGTATAAAACCATCCGTCTTTATCAATAGCTTCTTCCGTTTTTTCAGGCATTTTGTAATAGCCCTTCATGATATTTGGTCCTTTCGCCAGTATTTCACCGTCTTCAGCAATTTTTAATTCAACATCCGCTATTGCTTTTCCTGATGAACCGATTCTCAATTCACCAATAGGAGGTCCCGTCAGCACCGGAGAAGTTTCCGTAAGTCCGTAACCCAATCCACAGTAGATACCTATTCCGTTTATGAACCGGGCAATATTAGGAGACAGTGCGGCTCCACCCACGTTAAACCCAACCATACGCCCCCCAAACAAATCTTTAATCTTTGAGTAAACCAGCTTGTCAGCGATCTTCCATTTCCAGTTCGCCGGAGGATCTTCGGGATCATAATCTTCAGCCAGATTTACAGCCCAATAATACAGCTGCTTCTTGATACCGCTCATTTCCTGCCCCTTTACTTTGATACCTGTCACAATTTTTTCCAATAAACGAGGCACCGTAACAAGATAGATCGGTTTGATCTTTGCAAAATCCTCTTTGATGCTCTCCACATCTTCAATGTAATAGGGAGGCACTCCAGCATATAAATAAATATATGAGGCCGTTCGCTCAAACATATGCGCCAGCGGCAGGTAAGAGATCACTTTAGGCTCATCAAAATCGTCTGGATTGAATGGGAAGATCTCATGAGAGCGCAATGCATTTCCGGCAATATTATCATGGGTAAGCATGACTCCCTTGGGAACACCTGTAGTTCCAGAAGTATAGATAAGCGTTGCCAGATCTTCAGGCTCCACTTCTTTCTTCAATTTATCAAACAGTGACGGGTCTTCCTCCCGCTTCTTGTGTCCCATTTCCAGGATTTCTTCCAGCGTGCGCAATTTATTGTGGCTTGAGCCGAGAATGGAAACCACCGCCTTTACCGATTTAATCCCTTTAATCAACGGTTTTGTTTCTGCGAACACCTCATCATTCGAAACAAAATGTACTTTGGCTTCTGAGTTTTCGAGAATGTATTTGATCTGCTCACCAGGCTGTGTTGTGTAGATGGGAACCACGGCCGCGCCCAAGGAGAGTACCGCCTGATCAATGACCAGCCACTCGGTAGAATTTTCAGCATGTAAAGAGACTTTATCCCCCTTTCGTACACCTAACTCATACAAACCTAAAGCAAGATCGTGTACCATTTCCTTGTAATCATCTATGGAAGTCTCGATCCATTTTCCTTCCCGTTTTACAGCCGAAAAGATACCGGTTTTATTCTTTTCCAGGCCTTTTTCAACAATAGATAAAATAGTTGCTGGTTCGTATTTCATTTTTATTTCCCTATCATCTGTTTGATTATTCGTGATTAGACTATTTGATAGTCAGGCATAACTCGTAAAAACCACTAATTGTTTGACTCACTAACAAATAACAAATTCACCGATTATTTGAAAGCGATTCCACGCATTTATTTTAATAACTTAACACCGTTAATCAAATTCAAATTTTATGTACATTGAAGAGTCCCTAAAAAAGAAGGCAGAACTGTATTTTAATTTTGAGCACAAGCATATGGGACGTGCTTTGGGGATCGAATTCCAGCATATAGCAAAAGAAAAAGTTATAGCATCTATGCCCGTAAATGAGAATTCGGTACAACCTTTTGGAGTTTTGCATGGAGGGGCTTCAGTAGCTTTAGCTGAAACTTTGTGCTCAGTGGGAGGTTGGTTTTTGCTGGATGATTTGGAAGCCACAGTCGTTGGAGTTGAAATTAACGCCAATCACATTCGCTCAGTTAAAATGGGCGGCAAGGTAACAGGTATGGCCAAACCTATTCACACCGGTCGAAAAATACAGGTGTGGGAATGTGAGATCCGGGATGAACGGGAGAAGCTGATTTGTTCTTCAAGATGTACGCTGGCGGTGATTAATAGGTAATTTTAAATGCTGAATGTTGAATTATTTATTCACAATTCGATGCTGGTTGCTTCGGCTTCTCTTTTTTTTATTGCAATTCCAGCTCACCCAAACAGGGACCCATCCTTGTTCCTTCCCTAATCCCGCTAGGCGGGACCAAGGAAGGAGACGCCTAAATAAATTTTTGATATCGTTTTCGATTCACAGCAAAAAAGAACGTTGAATCATCTGTATACTACTACCCGACCATAATCTTACCAAGGTGTCCTCTTGCACTGCGGCTGTCGCAAAAGGTTAGAATCTTCTTCAGGCGTTCCGGAGAGATAGAGACAGCGAAAGGGTCCTGATTGACAGGGCAACCAACCCGTCTGATGAATAGCTCTTATTTAATAAGCATCATTTTGCGGTTTAGTTGAACTGAACCAGCTTTCAGGCGGTAGATGTACATTCCGCTGGATAGATTTTGTGCGTTAAATTTTATCTTAATGTAATTAGGTTATTATACCTTCACTTGCTACTTAAGCCTTTCCTAAACTGAATCTCTTTCCACTGTTCAAATAAATGCTCTACTTTTAGCCGCTGATACTTACCCGTTGAGGTCACCGGTAATTCTTCACCAAATACAATTACTTTAGGTGCCTTTGAAAACGGGAGCTGCTGCTGGCAATATTCTAATATGACTTTAGCATCTTCTTCCACGCCCTCTTCGAGTTGTACAAAAGCACCGACTTCTTCCCCGTACCAATCGTTTTCAAATCCAACGGCGATCCCGGCTTTAACCCCCGGAGCTTTGTTAATGACTTCGTCAATTTCCAGAGGAGCCAAATTTGTACCTCCCCTGATGATAAGTTCTTTAAGCCGGCCTGTTATAAAAAAGTAAGGATTGCCTTGATCATCTCTTTTCAAAAATCCTTCGTCTCCGCTTCGGAACCAGCCATATTTAAATGCTTTTTTATTAGCTTTTCTCTCATCAAAATATCCTTTCATCACATTAACCCCCCGGATCACAATCTCACCACGCTCCCCTTCTGATATGGAATTTCCATATTCATCCTGTATGTCCATTTCGTTTGCCGGAACCGGAATGCCAATGCTTGGGTAGCCAAAGTCACGCATCCACTTTTGGTGTTCCTCTTTAGGCTGATTGACAGGAATGAAACAGGAATAGCAGGTCGTTTCTGAGAGTCCATAGCCATGAATAATGGGGATCTCGAATTTTTCTTCAAAATTCTTCGCCACCTGTACCGTAAGTGGGCCGGCTCCGCAAATGACATGCTTAAAGTGATGAATTTGCGGGGGTTCTTTGTCTGTGTAATGGCTCGTCAAATATTGAAGCAAGGTTGGAACCACACTTACCATATTAACTTGCTCTTCTTCCGTGATCTTAAAGAATTCTCCGGCACTAAATTTTTGATTGAGAACCGTTGAACCACCCGCATAAAAAGGAGTGATCATAGTCACGACCGTACCGTTAACGTGATGGATCGGAAGTACACACATCATTTTAGTTTGAACATCAATGTTGTACCATTGAGCAATAGCCCTGGCATCTTCCAATAAATTGCGCTGACTTAATACGACTCCTTTCGGCTCTCCGGTGGTCCCCGATGTGAATACAATCAATGCCTCGGACTCTATATCAATATCGAAATCCAGATCGGATTCTACAAGGCCTCCCGGGGGTTCCAAAAAACATGAAATATCCTCACTGCATTTAATGAGTTCTATTTCGGAAAAATCCTCATCTACTTTTACGATGTCCCGTATTCGTTTAAGATACTCTTCACGAACCAGCGCAAGTTTTACCTCAGCTTTTTTAAGGATATACGAAATGCGATTATCGTCTTCATCTAAATTAACGGGTACAACCACTAATCCGCAGAACCACGCTGCAAAATATTGAACTACGGTGTGCCAATGATTGTGAGAAATGGTTGCAATTTTATCTCCGGGTTCTAATCCCTTTGATTGATAAAATCGAACGGTATCCAACACATATTCATAGAACTCCCGATACGTGATATCTGTTCGTATCTGATTCGGATCCCGATACGTTAGATATACTTTGTCACTTCCGATTCCCCGTTTTAGGAGATCCCTAAAATCAGTCTCAAGATCTGGTGGCGGCTTTTTTAAGCTCCTGGCATGATCGATCTTTTCATCTAAGCTTTTGAATTCCATCGTACTCTATTCATTTTCCATTGATGGTAGTGGATGAGGTTTAAAAAGGCAAATGGATGGGAAACTACTGAGGCCGCTGAGTTTTATGGAGTTTTGATCATGCTATTACCAACTTTCCAGACCTTCGATAAAAGCCCCTTTATCTGTCTCTTTCCCTAACGGGCAAGCCCGCCAAGGAAAGAGGACTCGATGGCCGTTTATGTTTTAATTCCAACTACTCTCTAATCATATTACCTACAAAGTTTTCAGTAGAAATGAGTTTATTATGTTGGTTCTTTTATGATT
>JAVLBT010000144.1:0-7550 GCA_031580945.1 Gracilimonas sp. | reverse complement strand
TGAGTAGCTGCACCCAATACCTCCAATACCACCTGCATACATGAAAGTTGAATCTGTATTGGTTGTAGGATTCATATGCCGAAAGTTCCCCTTTGAGGTGTTATAAAGTCTACTACCCCACACATCTGTGCATATATATTCTCTGTTTGTATTCAGATCATAGAAAAGATGCGTCTGACCGTTTGTGTCATCTGCTGCATAGAGATTGGTGAATTCCCAAGATTTATCTAAGGTCTGTGCGTGAACAGTAGAAACCCCAGTTAAACAAAGAAAGGATATGAGAATGTATTTCATCATAAGCAAAAGCAGTTACTTAGTTGAATGTAATGGAAATGAGTCAATAATGCATCATTGGTGTTACGGTGCGAGGGTGTTACGGTGTTAGGGTTGTCTGCGAAAGCTTCAACCCTAACACCGTAACACTAAAACACCATCGCACTAAAACACCGAAATAACATTCCAAACTGTCACTCAACTTTAATATCTTTCAGTCTTATAAAAATCTGACAGAAAAATAGCTTAATGAGCACTATTGCCCACGAGAAGTATGAGGCAGTGATCGGCCTCGAAGTTCACGCCCAGCTTTTAACGAAAAGTAAAGCCTTTGCCCCGGTAACTATTCAGTACGGTGGATCTCCTAATTCGCAAGTTACCCCGCTTTGCCTGGGACATCCCGGAACCCTGCCAGTGGTCAACGAAAACCTGGTTCGTTATATCATAAAAATGGGATTGGCGACTAATTGCGGTGTAGCAGAAAAATCTATCTTTGCCCGTAAAAATTATTTCTATCCTGATCTTCCCAAAGGATATCAGATCTCGCAGTTTGAAACCCCAATTTGTCACGATGGATATGTAGATATTGAGCTGGAAGAATATAACAAGCGCATTGGGCTCACCCGCATTCACATGGAAGAAGATGCCGGGAAGTCTATTCACGATCAGGATCCGTACAATACGCTGGTAGATCTGAACCGTGCTGGAACACCACTTATAGAGATCGTTTCGGAGCCGGATCTGCGAACGCCACAGGAAGCTTACGCTTATCTGTCCAAGATCAAACAGATCGTGCAGTACCTGGAGATCTGTGACGGAAATATGGAAGAGGGAAGCCTGCGCTGTGATGCAAATGTGTCGGTTCGTCCCAGGGGAAGAGAAAAATTTGGAACACGGACCGAGCTCAAAAACATGAACTCCTTCCGCAATGTAGAACGAGCCATCCACTATGAAATTTATCGTCAGATCGAACTGATCGAAGATGGAGGTGTGGTTGTACAGCAAACCCGACTTTGGGATACAACCGCAGAACAAACCCGCCCAATGCGTTCAAAAGAAGAAGCGCACGATTATCGGTATTTTCCTGAACCGGATCTGCCTCCGATCATAGTAACCGATGAGCTGCTGGATGATATTCGGGAGGAACTGCCGGAACTGGCCGATGTGCGACGCAAGCGGTTCATGGAAGAAATGGGCATGAGCGAAGATGATGCCGTCACCATAACGGAAAGCCGGTATCTTGCTGATTATTACGAAGAAGTGGTGGAACATCTGGGTAATCCGAAGTCGGCATCCAATATTGTGCTAAGTGAAGTGCTTCGTGTGCTGAATGAAAAAAGCATTGATATTCGCGAGTTCTCCATTTCTGCAAAACGAGTATCAGATCTGGTGAAGCTGAAAGAAGACGATAAGATAAACTCTTCTGCCATGCAGCAAATTTTCAACGCTATGCTGGATGAGGACAAGGAACCGGAAGAACTGGCCAAAGAAATGAACCTGATACAGGTTTCAGATTCTGGATTCTTGGAGCCCATCGTGGAAAAAATAATAAAAGACAATCCAGATGAAGTTGCCCGTTACAGAGACGGCAAGAAACAACTTATTGGATTTTTTATTGGTCAGGCAATGAAGGCCAGCAAGGGTAAAGCCAATCCAAAATTGGTGAAAGATCTAATCACAAAAAAATTAAACGACTGAACCAACAGTCTTTAGGTTTATATGAAATCTACTTCTCTACTTATAATTTTAACAATGGTACTTTCTATAGCGGCTTGCACCAACGGGTCAAAATCCCCGGAAACAGTCGTCAGTGGAACCATTACATTAGCGGATACCCTGGGGAATGATGATTTCTCAGGAACAAACTTAACTATCATCACCCAGGATTCTTCCGAGACTAAATTTGATACCTTATTTCATCGCCAAACCGATGCGGCCGGAAATTTTTCAGGCAAGGTTCAATTTCCCCAGAAGGGATATTACACGATGGTCCTGAATCGGGATAGTGTAAACCTGGGAAACTTTGGGATCATTTTAGCTGATAACGATACGGTAGATGTAAAAGCACAAATTCCCAATATTGGAGAATCACTGACCCTCACTTCCCGGGAACATGAGGCGATGCGGACTTTTTCCAGAGTTGACCGTGGATTTCAAAGAGTCGGGGCCATAGCGCAGCAAGGAGCAATAAGTGATTCACAACTGGTTTCCGAGATCCAGAAATGGTCTGATTTTTATTGGGATGTGCGGGAAAAACATCCAAATACCCTGGCGGGTGACCTCGGGGCTGAACGGTCAGTCCGATTATTGAGTACTTGGAATCCTGATGAAATGTTAAAAAAGATCGATCAGGCGCTGCCCGATGAATACATGGTTGAAGTCGCTTTAAATTATGGCACGCCCTATCTGTCCACTGAAAAGGGTTTTGAAACGGCATCTAAGTATATGGATTCGCTCAAAACGCTGGCTTCATCGCAAGACCTGAAAAATTACATCGCCCAAACCAAAATTCAGTTTTATTTCGATAGCTCAAGAGTGCGTCAAGCCAAAGACCTGCTGGATAACTATGAGCAGAATTACATGAAGGATTCTTCTTCACAGAAATGGGCTCGAAGAATTAGATACGATCTGAACTATTTGGCCCCGGGGGTACAAGCACCAGACTTTTCCTTTCTTACCACGGATGGAGATTCGGTGAGCCGGGAATCATTGAAGGGAGCTACATATATACTCGAGATCTCACCCTTGGCAAACCGGCAGTACCAAAATGATTACGACCGAACGATCATCATTCATGAGATCTACAAGAATTACGGATTAAAGATATTTACGATTCCTTTGGACGAAAGCGAGCTTACGGTGGAAGGATTTTTTGAAGAACGCCGGAAAGTTTGGGATATAGCAAAGATCGGCTCGTTTGATGTTCAGGATCTCATACAGAAATTTAATGTAGTACAGGTTCCAACACGCCTTCTTATTGATAAAGACGGCACACTCATCAGAAAGTATGAGGCCGATGAATTTGAAGATGTGATACAGGGACTCAATAAAGCATTTCGAAATCAGAACTCACCAAGTTAAACCCACTCAATCATGCGTAGATTTTTAATTGCCGGTAACTGGAAAATGAATTGTGGCCCATACGATGCTGCTGAACTTCTGGAAGGGCTAACCGAGAAGAAAGCCGAGATCAGTGAAGATGTAGACGTACTGGTTTGCCCGCCCTTTGTGTCTATTGGAATGGCCGTAAAATATTTATACGACACCGATATTCAGGTAGGCGCACAAAACCTTCATTTTGAAGAAAATGGTGCTTTTACCGGAGAGATCAGTGGCAGTATGCTTACTGAAAGTGGCTGTAATTATGTGATCATCGGTCATTCCGAACGTCGACAGTATTTTGGCGAGACCGATGCTACGGTCAACCAGCGTGTTCATAAAGCAATTGAACACAAACTTGCTCCCATCGTTTGTGTAGGGGAAAGTCTCGATCAGCGAAAAAAAGACGAACATTTTGAACTGGTAAAAAATCAGATCAAAGCTGCCTTGCACGATGTATCCAATGAAGATGCTTTGGATGTTGTGATCGCTTATGAACCCATTTGGGCCATCGGAACGGGAGAAACAGCGACTCCGGAACAGGCGCAGGTAATGCATGAATATATTCGCACTATTTTAGCCGAGATCTATTCAGACGAAACAGCTGAGCAGATCAATATTTTGTATGGCGGAAGTATGAAACCCGCTAATGCTGAAGAACTGCTAAGTCAGCCTGATGTAGACGGCGGTCTTATTGGCGGGGCTTCCCTGGATGCGGATAGTTTTTCAGAGATCATCACGATTGCCGAAGAACTCGCCTGATATGAATTTGAATGTGCTCTTAATTGGAAGTGGTGGAAGGGAACATGCTTTGGCTTGGGCTATTTCAAGATCACCAAGCCTGGAGAAATTATATATTGCTCCCGGAAATCCCGGCACGGCGCAATGTGGGGAAAATGTTGGTGTCGACACTTCCGATTTTGAAGCCGTTTGGAATTTTATACAGAATAAGCACATCAACCTAACTATTGTAGGCCCGGAACAGCCATTGGTTGATGGGATCGCCAACTTCCTGGAAAGCAAAGGACATCTCGTTTTCGGCCCTAAACTTCAGGCGGCTATGCTGGAGGGAAGTAAAGAGTTTGCCAAGGAATTCATGCAGCGCCATGATATCCCTACTGCCGCTTATCGCGTGTTTGATCAGGATAATTTTGATGAGGCCGCGAAATATATCAGGGATCAGAATACCTATCCTGTAGTTTTAAAAGCGGACGGCCTTGCCGGCGGAAAGGGTGTTTTCATTCCAGAATCAGAGTCCGAAGCTATGGACGTACTGGAGGAGTTGAAATCCAGTGAATCTCTGAAAGAAGCAGCAAGTCGACTCGTATTCGAAGAATTTATGGTGGGAGAAGAAGCTTCGGTTTTTGCCATTGCTGATGGCAACTCCTGGAAAGTGATCGGTAATGCGCAGGATCACAAACGAATTGGAGAAGGCGATACCGGACTCAATACCGGCGGAATGGGGGCCTATTCTCCAGCTCCTGTGGTTACTGCTGAAGTATTGAAAAGGGTAGAAGAGGAAATTATAGATCCTACCATCAGGGGAATGAAAGAGGAAGGGAATCCCTACTCCGGTATTTTGTACTGCGGATTGATGATAACCGAAGAAGGCCCCAAAGTGGTAGAATATAACTGCCGTTTTGGTGATCCTGAGTGTCAGGTCATACTGCCCCGAATGCAATCCGATGTATTGGAAACCATTTTAGCCTGCACGCAGGGAAAACTGGAAGAAACGGATATTCAGTTTGATGAGGAAGTCCGTTGTACGGTCGTACTTGCATCCGGAGGCTATCCCGAATCCTATGAAAAAGGAAAAGAGATAACGGGGCTTGAGGATGTTGAACAAGCGATCATTTTCCACGCCGGTACGAAAGAAGAAGATGGAAAAATAATCACAAATGGTGGCCGGGTTTTAAATATTGTAGGCTCCGGAGAGGATCTCAGATCTGCAATACAAAACACATATAGCGAAGTAAAGAAAGTTCATTTTGAAAAAGCCTACTACCGCTCTGATATTGGAGCCAAAGGTTTAGAACATTGAACATTGAACATTCAATACAGAATATCGAACATTGAATTTAGTGGCTTTCCTAATAGTCCTTCATGGACTCATACACATCAAGATTCATTATTCAATGTTCACTATTCGATATTCCAACTCTCCTCGTTCCTGACGCTCTGCGTCGGAACGAAAAAACTTCAGCGTTCGATGTTGAAGGTTCAATGTTCGATGTTCGCACTGCTGTTTTTGGCTATGGGTACATTATCAACAAGCGCCCAATCTCCCCAAAAAATCTACTCCAACCTGGACAACGCTGCTTCCATTTCTGTGACTCAAAATCATATCTATATTGTAGAAAAGGGGAAAAATCGTCTGCTCAAACTTGATTATTCCGGGAAGCTGGTGGAAACCATTGGTGGACGAGGATCTGGTGATTACGAGTTTAGTAAACCTGTGGATGTGGACGCCACAAACGGACTCAAGATCTTTGTTACCGATTACAACAACCGCCGTGTTCAGGTTTTTGACCGGCGCGCACAATACCTGAGCAGTATTGAGGGACGGACCTCATTTGGGAATTCCCGACGGTACAATCCCACGCAGATTGCCGTGAGTGGATTAGGTGAAGTATATTTCGCAGACGATGAATCCCGCCTTACCCATCACTTTGACTTAGACTATAATTTACTGGATGAGTTCAGAATTCCTGGTCAGATCAAGAGTGTGGATGAGTTGATCGTAAGGGAAGGAGAAATAAATATCCTGGATCGGACATCAGAAACTATTCACCGATTGGCATTAAATGGGGCTTATAGAGGATTCTATCCTGCAGAAAAGGTATTGGCTATCTTTGCACAAGATTCTGGAACCTGGATGGTTTACAAAGATAAGGTGATCTATGAACCAAAAACCGGAGAAGGATATACCCTTAATCTGGAGACCATCATCCCAGCTGTTGATGTACACGTGGAAAGAGAAGGAATTTTTATATTGACTAAAACTGCACTTTTCAAACTTCCAGCGCCACTGAGATGATCTCTACAGACTTCACATTTAGGGATAGTCTGAGTTTTGAAGAAAAAGCCCTCCATATCTTTGAATTTCAGCGGAATAATAATCCAGTCTATCACCGATTTTGCGAGGCTTTGGACATTGGTGAGGTCTATGATCTGGATCAAATCCCCTTATTACCAATACAGGCTTTTAAAGACTCAGATGTTATCACTGCTAAGGATAATGCAAAATTTAAAACTCGAAATTTAAAATTTCTAAGTAGTGGAACTTCAGGGATGAGCCGAAGCAAACATATTGTAAGCGAACCTGAGATTTACCACCAATCCATCCTCAAGGGCATGCAGTATTTTTACGACCTGGATGATTATGTGATCTGGGCGTACACGCCGGGCTATAATGAAAACCCGCATTCTTCGCTGATATGGATGTTGAATTTCCTCATCGACAGAGACGATTCCGGTTTGAGCCGATTCCTGGAACTGGACAAACCCTTGGATACCGACGAGATCAAAAAAGTGACCGAATCTGGTAAAAAATTAATGCTATTTGGAGCCGCTTTTGGATTGCTGGACCTGGTGGAAATGAAAGAAGTAAAACTTCCGGTAGACTCCATAGTGATGGAGACCGGAGGGATGAAAACACACCGGAGAGCAATGAGCCGGGAAGAACTGCATCGGACACTGGCGAGTGGATTTGGAATTCCGATGTCAAAAATTCATTCTGAATATGGAATGACGGAATTAATGAGTCAAGCTTACAATCCCGGCGGTTACTGGTTCGGAACTCCGCCCTGGATGAAAGTGACCATCCGTGACCCAAAGAATCCAATGGAGGAAATGAGAACCGGAGAGGAAGGACTGATCGGCGTTATGGATCTGGCGAATCTGTATTCCTGTTCATTTATATTAACCGGTGACAAAGGCATTCAGGTAGGAGGCGGCAAATTCCAGGTACTGGGAAGATGGAATCCCCAAAACCTGCGCGGCTGCAATTTCCTGATTGACCGGGATTGATGTTTTTACCACGATAATGCGAATTGGAATTTAGCGAGATTGAATAAAATTATATGTTTTTGTTGTCATCCTGAGCGTATTTTACTTTAAGTAGGTTTAAATACTCTTTCGCGAAGGGTCTCAAAGTTGGAAATACCCGATAGTATTAT
>JAVLBT010000143.1:0-7563 GCA_031580945.1 Gracilimonas sp. | reverse complement strand
TAATATTTCTCACAGATAACAACTTTTTACCCGAATATTTATTGAATATTGCCAAAGAAGCGGGAATACCGGTCTACTCTACCCCATTAGAAACTACACGCTTCATGTATGTTTTACGGGATTTTATGGAAGATCAGTTTGCTGTTCAAACCATGGTACATGGATCCATGATGGATGTATACGGGATTGGAATTTTGGTTGCTGGAAAATCAGGTATTGGTAAAAGTGAAGTTGCTTTGGACTTGGTGGAGCGAGGTCACCGTTTGGTTGCTGATGATATTGTTATGCTTACCAAAAAGAACAATGTATTGATGTCGTCAGCAACTGAGATGAGTAAGCATTTTATGGAAATACGAGGTCTTGGCATAGTGGACGTGATGTCGATGTTTGGCATTAGGTCCATAAGATACCAAAAAAGACTTGAAGTGGTTTTAGAGCTCACTTTGTGGGATGAAACAAGAGATGTAGAACGTACCGGCCTAAATAATGATTCAGTGAATATACTTGGCCTTGAAATCCCACTAATACATCTTCCCATCACCCCTGGTAAAAATATTACGGTTATAGCCGAAGTAATTGCTATGAATTATCTTTTAAAGCATTATGGGTATGACCCGGCAAAAGCATTTCAGGAGCGTATACAATCCAGCATTGGAGAAAAAACCAAAGGACGTGGCATGAATCCTAAACGCGCAATCGAATACTTTGAGGGGGATATTGAATAATTTGTAACATTAGAGTTTCTGTCTACTCTTTGAATGTGTAAGTTGGGTTACTATCTTTGACAAGTTTTGGAATAAGGTTAGTATATGTCTATCAAAAATCATTACTACTACGACGAATCAAATTGTGAGTTTGTTCCTATTGAATACAACCGTATAGAACAATTGGTTTATAACCTATCTATATGGATCCTTTCTGGAGTTGTATTAACAGGTATCGGCATCATTCTGCTTTCTACTTACATAGGAACACCTGCTGAACTCGCACTTAAAGCTGAAAATGAGGCTTTATATAGTCAGCTTGAAGAAACACAAAGTTCGTTGGTTTCTCTGGACTCAAAGATCAATGAGATTGCACAAAAAGATAATGAACTCTATCGTTCGGTCTTAGGGATGGACAAAATTTCATACGAGGAGCGGCAGGCTGGTGTTGGTGGAAGCGACCCCTATGATGAGTTTGATGTATATACAGAATCAGCTTCTGAACTATTAAAATGGACTGCTTCCAAGATTGATAATCTGGAACGTAAGATCGGAATACAAAAGCTGAGTTTCGAGGAAATAAAGCAGCAATACAACAACAATAAAGAGCGGATGAGTAATATTCCTGCCATAAAACCTACTACCGGCATTTTGTTGAGTGGTTTTGGTATGCGAAACCATCCTATTCTTGGTTATCCCCGCCCTCACAATGGATTGGATTTTCGGGCCGATATCGGAGACCCCGTACTTGCCACCGGTGACGCTGTTGTTAAATTTGCAGGACGACAAAGCACGCTTGGCTTGGTGGTTATATTAGATCATGGGTATGGGTATGAAACGCTCTACGCTCACCTTTCTGGATTTGCAAAAGGAATCAAAAATGGCGTCACCGTTTCACGTGGACAGCAGATAGCAATGGCTGGAGATTCCGGTTTATCAGAGGGGCCTCACCTTCATTACGAAGTTCACTACAAAGGTCAGCCGGTAGATCCGTTATATTACCTCTTTGCAAACACTTCTCCGGAAGAATATGCCTTGTTTAAGGAGATTTCGGAAACGAATCAAAACGCCCTTGATTAGCGTTTTAAAGCCGCTTACGACTGCGGTTTTTTTACGCTTTGATGCTCACCAAAGATTTAGGAATCCACGCCCTTTTATAGAATGAATCGTGTTTTCCACAAGATGAAAGAAATAGTACCACAAATAGATAAAGCGTCATAAATCTTTTACAGGATAAGGAGCCCAATTGACTTCAGAAGAAATAATTACATAAACATCATCTGTGAAAGTCGGAATTTGAACAAAACCCTTATTTGGCCTGCTTTAAAAACGTTTCTTGTAATTTCTCCCCTGCCCGTATAGACTGTCTCAACCATTGCAGCATAATTTCATCCATTTCATTTTCCCCTAACTTCCATGAAATATCTGAGTTTCTAAGTCGGCGGGTTATATTATATAAGCAAATAGCTGCACTAACTGAGATATTGAAACTTTCACTAAATCCATACATCGGGATCTTCAGAAACCCATCTGCCATTTCAGTTGCTTTATCACTTATACCATCAATTTCAGAACCAAAGACAAGAGCTGTTTTCTGAGTGATATCAAGGTCATTTAAATTAATATCGTTTTTATGTGGGCTCGTGGCTATTACCTGATATCCACTTTCTTTAAGTGAGGTAAAGCATGAAGCAGTATTATCTTTTTTATGTGCATTATAGCGGTACAATGAAAGCCACTGGTCAGCGCCAATTGTTACTTGGCTTGATGCCTCAAATTCGTTCTTATTTTCGATAATATGAACATCTTGAATGCCAAATCCATCACAACTTCGAAGTACTGCACTTGCATTATGCGGCTGATAAATATCTTCCACTACTACACTAATATGCCTTGTACGCTCTTGTACCGTTTCCCGAATCTTATTCCAGCGAGATTCTGTGGTAAAATCTCTTAAATATTTGATGAGTTCTTTTTTTGTCTTGGGATCCATACATAAAAAAAGCCCCGTAAAGCTTAATGCTCTACGAGGCTTCCTAATTACTTTCAATTATCATTCACACCGAAACAAGAAACCCTTTTTACGGATTGTTTCAATGTAATCAACATCAGTATGTTCGCGAATTTTTTTTCTCAGATAACTGATATATACGTTTATATAATTTGTTTGGGTGTCAAAATGAATATCCCAAACTTTTTCGGCCAACTCTTCCTGGGATATTACACGATTCCTATTTTTCATAAAGTAAACCAATAAATTGAATTCATTATTGGTTAGCTGTGTCTTTTCACCATTTACAGCAAACTCACGCTTGAGCAGGTCAACTTTCAATTCACCACAAGTGAGCTGCTGATCTCCGGAAGATTCAGAGCGACGCTTAATAGCATCCATCCGCGCAATGAGCTCTTCCGTATTGAATGGTTTCGTTAAATAATCATCAGCTCCCACTTTTAGGCATTTTACTTTAACATCCGTCTCTTGTTCTCCTGATAAGATCAAGACTGGAGTAGTTACATTTTTATCGCGAACGTTTTTGCAGACTTCGTAGCCATCTCCATCTGGTAAACCCAGATCCAAAATGATCATATCGTAATCGTCATTAATAGCATGTGCTTCACCATCGGTAGCATTATCTGCGGTTGAAACAGAATTTCCATTGTGTTCCAAAACAGCTTTTACAAGCGTTCTAACGGAAGGATCATCTTCAATAACAAGTATTTTCATGTGCTATGCCGGTTTTAGTAGTAGCTTTAAAGGAATCGTAATGAATTATTATCTGCTATGCAATACTGGTATTAAAATAACTTAACAAACATTAGAGTCAAAAGTATAACTAAATTATTCACATTTCAACATATCCTAACTTCAAGAGCCACATTTTACTTTCTCTAATATATGCATCGGTAAGTTTATGTTCTGAATCTACTAACGTATACGTAGCTTTAAAACCTTCGGATTGTAAAAGTTCAATACTATTTATTTGAGGCTGAGGATACACACTGGTGTCTTCCCTTCCATGAACCGCCAAAATATGGATATGTTTTGCTCTTTCTCGTTGTCCCTCAAATGATTCTGCTTTTATGCGTCCACCTGCAACTATCAGCTCAGAAATGGTTTCTGGCCTTGAGAACGCAAAGTAACCTCCGAGATAACCGCCCATAGAATATCCAAATATGCAACAACGGGTTGAGTTTATTTCAGGTTTTAATTTATTCAAAATCCCATCAATGAATGAGGATGCATGTTCCATTGAGCGTATAAATTGCGTCTGATTTCCATCATACAAATACCACGCTCTTCCCCATTTTGAAACTTCTCTTCTTCTGGAACTATCATAAATAGGATACGGGCCCTGAATGAATAGATGATACGCTTTAATTTTTTTTAGAGATGTTACCTTTTTCTCAAAATATTCAATGTTTTGATTGTATCCATGCAAATAGACTATCAAAGGTTTGGCCTCACCTTTCTCACCGGTTTCAATAATTTTGTAAGGAACTTCTATTTCAAAAGTTGAAGTTCCCGCATGTATATTAACTTCCATTTTATACGAATTGCATATTACAGTCTGTTTTAGTTTGAGTTTTGTGGGGGAATTAGACTAACGCTGTAGGCAGTATTTACGAATTTGGATCTACCAGCATCAAAATGGCCATTTATCTATAATAACATCGACGGCTGATTTTTTGGCAAAAACGGAATGGATACTTACAATCAAGAAAGCAAGATGCATTATGGGATCCAGCATTGAAAAAAAATTCAATGTAAAACCAAGAGTAAAAAAATTAATATTGATTTTAATAACCCAGTAGAATGCTTCAAAGAAAATTAAAGTGACAAAAAAGTTCATAGCCCCTATCACAATAGGGCTTTTACCTTCAGTTAATTTTTCTTTGACCCCAATTTTGTCGTATTGATGGCCTAAATCGCGGGCAAGTTCATTCTCAAACTCTTTTTGATCAAGTTCCTGCTCTATTTCATTCTTCTTCTTCATAAAAGAATTCAATCATATTTCCATCAGGATCTGATATAAACAGAAATCGTCCTTTTTTTCGGTTAGCGGGCCCACTCATGATCGTTACTTCTTTATCTCTGAAGTACTTTGCTAATTCATCCACTTTTTTTGGAGAGTCGACATAGAATCCAAAGTGATCAACTCTAAAATCACGTGAAGTGGGGTCATAACTGGTTTCAGCTTCCACGATCACCAATGTATCTTTTTTCCCAATTTTATATACAGCCATGCTTTGACCCATGGTTTTCACTAATTCGAGATCCAGGATCTCACCATAAAATTCTTTAGAAGCGTCAATTCGATTGACGCGTATGGTAATGTGGTTTAGTCCTGATGGTGTAAAATTCATTTTAGTATTTCTATGTATTTAAAAGTTTAGGTGTTTAACATACAACCGGATAAGGAAATTCCAAATTCAAATTAACAGATTTCTGTTATATGTAATACTTTTTATACTTTCGATAGTTTTTTAAATAGACTCTTACACTTAAAATCTGGTATTAACGATGTTGGCAAAATCTGAGCCAAACGTATAGGTAATGGCAACAGAGCCATAAAATGAGAAATCTGTAGCTAACTCTCTTCTTTGAAGTAAAACATCTTCAAGGGATGCATTGCCCGCAGGGAGTGTAAGCTGATCTTGAATTTTTTGGTAATTTGCATAAAATCTTACTGACAAACCTTCTACGATACGTACGGATATATTTCCGAATAACTCTGTTCTTCTTAGCGTTGCATCATGAAAGTAATGCGATCCTTCTGCTCCTGCTCCAACGGATCCCCACGGTTGTTCTATATCAACTGAAGCCCTGAATTGATGACTTAACAAATTTTGTTGGGTGACTCCAAAAATAGTTTCCTCGAAATAATCGGCAAATGTATATCCCACGAGGTACCGAAAGGTGATGGCCTTGCGAGTCGCTACTTCGTAGGGCAGCAAGCTATATTCGATTCCAGGATTTACTTGTACTCTGTTTCTGATGTTGCGGTCATTTCGGGTTAAGTAGTTTGCAAATAACCCGGCAGACCAATGATCATTTATACTTTTAATGGCATAGGTCTCAAGTCCATGTCGCTCAACGGTACTTTTTACAGGGTCGCTATCTTCTTGTTGAATTTCCACATACGAATAGTTGAAATAGGGCCTGAAACGCAGCTTCCATTCTTCGGTTACCTTGTCGGCGTATAACCCCCAACGTGAACTAAAATCAGTCTTGTTCGATTCTAATCCCAAATTTACTGATCCCACATATGCCTCAAAAACCCAGTAGTTCCAGGGATCATCTACCGAAATGGAATCTTGTACGTCGAAATCATCTAAATTAATTGCGATGGTAGCTACCGAATTTAATGCCGTCTGGGATATGTACGGCATAAATGCAGATTTAAGCAAGTGATTCAGCTCATCTCTTGTTTCACTCCAGGTTTCATTCCTGTTGGCTGTGTAGCTAAGATCAAAACCGATCTGACTAAATTCTCCAAGGCCAATAAAAGATAATTCGTATTCTGCACCACCTCTGCTTAATCGGGTACGTGTGATAAATACATGAATATCAGCTTGTTTGGGATCCCTTACATAATTTACGAATGGGATCTCATTCCGAATATGATCAAAATCACAAAATGAACAATCTATAAATACATGAGGTGTTCGGTTCTGCTGCGTTGTGGTTCGTTCTGTCTCTGCATCCCCTTGATCAGCTATTTGTTTACCCAATACACGGTCAGGATTGAAAATTATCAGTGAAAACAGAAATCCAATAATCACTGTTTGGGATATTCGAAATTTCATAAATGCTATTTACTTGTTTTGTAAAGCTGATATCAGTTATTTTTTAATGTGCAAATGTAATGCTTTTAACAATTGGCTATACAATTTCGATGTTTATTTTAATAGAATTAAACAAATTACGCTCCTCGTATATTGATCTATAGTTTGGAATTTGCTTCTTGTAGTTTGATATTTGATCGTCTTAATCTTCATCCATCATTTTTCACGTGTCCACACTTTATATAGTCGCTACTCCTATTGGTAATTTAAAAGATCTTTCTCCCAGAGCCGTCGAGGTCCTTCAGTCAGTTGATTATATTGCATGTGAAGACACTCGTAACTCTGGCCATTTGCTCCAACATTTTGGGATTAAAAAACCCACTTTTTCATTTCATCAACACAATGAACACCGGAAAGTAGGCCATTTGATGAATATACTGGATGCAAATCAGGATGTGGCTTTGATCAGCGATGCAGGCATGCCAGGAATCTCAGACCCAGGATTTTTAGCTGTCCGGGCAGCACAAAATGGGGATCACACCGTAAGCGTAATTCCCGGACCTGATGCAGCTACAACTGCTTTGGTTGCAAGTGGCCTTCCCTGCGACCGTTATGTATTCGAAGGATTTTTGCCTCATAAAAAGGGGCGCCAAAAGCGCTTGGGAGAATTAGCTGAAGATGAACGTACGCTGGTAATTTATGAAAGCCCAAATCGTTTATTGAAACTATTAGGAGAAGTTGAGCAACACTTCGAAAACGAACGACTTGCTGCTGTAGCCCGGGAACTCACCAAGAAATTTGAAGAGGTCACCCGGGGTACCATTTCAGAATTAAAAGCTGAGTTTGAAAAACGCGATTCAATTAAAGGTGAAATTGTAGTCGTGATCTCAGGAAAAGGATATTCAGAATGAACACAGGTTTTTGGATAGACAATAAATGGGCCATTTCAATTTCAGCCGGTATTCTTTTGGGGTTGAGCTTCCCTCCCATTAATCTTTCCTTTCTCAGTATTCCTGCATTTATTCTTTTTTTTCATCTTTCAAATAAATCCAAATCACTAAAAGAACTTGCC
>JAVLBT010000142.1:0-7669 GCA_031580945.1 Gracilimonas sp. | reverse complement strand
GGGGTATTTTGAATCATGTTCTGTTCGTTACAGCTTGTTACTACCAGTAAAGCTATAACAGTGACTAAGAGATGTTTTAAATTCAATGTATACATCATTTTTCCTGTTTATTTTAATGTTTAAATCGCTTAAAAGAATGCGACTTTCCTACAAGAGAACCCCAACAGTAATTTGTTACAATTATGTTACTAAAAAATAACTATATGTGGAAAAAATTTATTCTTATTATTCTTTTAATCCCATATTTATCAATGAATTGCACTACAAATTCAGGTAAAGAAAGTTCTATAGAAATAAATGGAGAATGGCAACTTCAAGGTGTAGAGCAGCTTGAAATAAATAATATAAATTCAAAGATAAATCCGTTATTAATTTCTACAAGCTCGGGTATTTATACGCTTGAAGAAGGAGATTTTTCTGAATTTGGGCTTCAGGATAAACCGATAGTTAACATAACTCATATTAAAGAAAATACATATTTAGCCGCAATAGAAACCTTTCACCTTGAGAATGGAGATACAACACTTTATAAAACAGATGACAGTGGACAAACTTGGACTTCACATATGAATAATTATGGTGGTTCTGATAACAAATACACCATGATTACTGATTTGCAGATCAAAGAATCAGGAAGTTCTGTAATTTTTGCTTGCGGTGGGGGGAATATTGCAAGAACCACAGATGAAGGAAGTACGTGGGAAAGTGTATTTTTAACATGGGAGCATTTAGGTAAAGCAATTTTTGTAAAATCAGATATTTATAACCCAAACATCATCTGGGCAGGAGGTGAAAATGCAATATTTCAGCCTACGTTAATAAAATCTGAAGATGGTGGAGATTCTTGGGACAGAATAAAAATTTATGAAAATATTGAAGCGGCTAATAATGATATTATAATCAATCAAAAAGATGCCAAAAATTTATTGATTGGATTATCAGGAAGTGTAGCATCTGCAAATAAAATCAGAAGATCTCTTGATGATGGCGAAACCTGGGATACAGTTTTCGAAGGAGCCAGCATTCACACCTTTACCCACAGCGCCTCCAATCCGGAGATTGTCTACGCCAGTGGTAGAAATCCTGAAGGCCGCCTGTTCTTTTTAGCCAGTAATAATTTTGGCGACACCTGGCAAACCATAGAGCACCCTGAAAGCCCGTCAAATATCTATGTAAATGATATGGTTTCGGTAACCGAAGAAGGGCAAGAAGTTATTTATTTGGGTACTAATAAGGGGTTGTATAGTTTTACGGTACAGAGTTATTGAATTAAAAGCAGATGCTTTCCCAAACTCACATAAGATCTTTTCAGTGTTGAGCGAATGCGGAGACTGAAAAGTAGCAGCAGATCAAGTCTTCAGACTTGAGTGATATGAATAGTCGTGGCCACAACTCTTAAGTCACCGCTCGGATAACTTGTTAAACTTGTTCAGGATTTTAAAGCTCGCTCAAGACTTAAGAGATCGCAGACTTAAGAGAACGCGGGAATGACCCAATATTATTTTATAACGAACTGTGGTTAAATAGATAAACCACATTCCACCCTAAAACTTAAACCTTGTATATTCTTTGTTCGATGTTGGATGTTCCTAAGCTTCCACCAAATAGACTTCACTGGCAATGGCATGGCCTATCGTCTGATCTTGCTCTCCTTCCAGTTCAAGAACGATGGGTCCATTAAAAGGTGCCTTTTCTACAACCTTGATCTTGACACCCGGCAGCACCCCAATCTCTTCAAGATACCGAAGTAATTCCGGATCCTGATCTTTGACTCTTCCAATTATATATGGAGTGTCAAAATCAGCCTCAGCTATCGAAAGCCGAGCCATTTGAGGCATTACCCCGTCTTTTGTTGGGATAGGGTCGCCGTGGGGATCATGGGTTGGATGATTCAATAATTCAGCAATGCGGTCTTCAAATTGCTCAGAGATGTGATGTTCTAACTTTTCAGCCTCATCATGAACTTCATCCCAGGAATAACCCATGATCTCTTTTAAATATAGTTCAAGCAAACGATGATGGCGCAGTATTTCCAACGCTATCTTTTTGCCGGAATTGGTAAGTTTCGCTCCTTTGTAAGATTCATGATCCAACAAATTCATTTTAGCCAACTTCTTCAGCATATTGGTCACTGATGCAGAAGACACTCCAATTGCATTCGCAATATTTGTTGTTGTCACTTTTTCTCCCTCTGCCTGAAGAACATATATGACCTTCAAATAATCTTCGATGGACTGACTAAGCCCCAATTTATTTTTGATGGATTCTTCCACTAGTAGTTGGGTTTATTGTAACTTACGTAAGTTGATGATTAAGACTTTAAATATACAAAATTACTGATTTACAGATTCATCTGCTTTTATAATAACCAATGTCATGTCATCGTGTTGTTTAGCTACCCCTTTAAATTCTTTTACGTCATCCACAATTATTTCCATAATTTTCTCTGATGAAGCCTTTCGAACTCCCTTCACTAAACGTTCCAAATGCTGTTCTCCATAAAACTGATTTCCGGGATTTAACATTTCCGTTACGCCATCGGTGTATAAGATCACAACATCTCCCTCATGAATTTTCAAAGTTGCTTCCTTTGTACATTTTATGAACCGGTCACCATCGGTTACACCAATTCCCACTCCGTCTGGTTTTATCCATTCTGTATCCCCATTTTCTCTCACCACAAGCATAGGATTATGTCCTGCCCGGGCAAATGTAAACTGTCGTTTATCAGCTTCTAATATTCCATATATCATTGATATAAATGTACCGCGAGTTGCATTCTCATTAAACAGGCGGTTTAATTGATTCAATAATTCAACCGGTGATAATATTAATGCACTTAAACTATGGAGAACTCCTTTGGTAAACGTCATATAAAATGATGCTTTAATCCCTTTTCCGCTCACATCACCAATTGCAATGGCAGTTCTTTGTTCACCTAAAGGAATCATGTCATAATAATCGCCACCTGTTTCTTGTGCTGGAATACATATACCCGCAATATCTATACCGGGCAAACGATGAATTTTAGAGGGTAAAAAAGTTTGCTGAACAATTCGGGCAATAGATAGCTCTTGTTTAAGTCGCTGTTCTTTTGCCTGCTCCTCGATGTATTCGGGTACATATTCGGGAATTTCACTCCGGTCACTACCTTTGGCAATAAAATATAAACCAAGTACCATCATGGATGCGAATACCATCAGAAATAAGAGGAAAGTATTATAATCAGGTGAACCATCAATGACCCACCCCTTCGAAGTGGTTAACAAGTTAATAAACAAGAAATAACCAAATACAACGGGGAGAATATCATACCGCAGATAAAAATAACCAAGCAAAAAGCCTGTCAAACTATTGGCGAGCCGACTTGCACTCTCAGGATAAAGTTCGAAGGGGATGATATTTATGATACCAAATAGAAATGCAGATAAAACAGGTATAATCCAATTCTGTTTTAGTAAGCCCCGAATTTGGTTCCCCGCAATTAAAAATACCGGTACCAGGGTCAGAAGCACCATCATTGAGGTCATAAGAAGGTTTGCAATCGAAGGAAAATAGTATTCATTGGAAATAAACCCTGATTCAGCAGAAATATAACTCTCTGGAATTAGTATCATAACCAATGTTGATATTCCAGCTAAACAACCTCCAATCCCTAAGGCGTGTACAATTGCCCACCCCACCGGCTTATTCATAAAAAGCCCTCTTCGTACAAAATCCCAAGTCTTTAGTTTATCAGGCCAGTATTGACGAGTCACAGAATCACTGACCGCCGTTAAAACAAAAAACCCTACCGCACTCACAGCTCCCATAACCGCTATGGCCAATGCTCCGTTAATAAGCTCATCAGATCCAATATTGGATATGGCAAGCCCTGCACTATCAATAAAGTTCAGTATCCAAATACCAGGAACAATAAATCCTGCTAAAACGGCTATAATTAAGGCAGGTCCTGTATCAATGGCACGAGCCTTGATCCGCAAATAGAATACAAACAATAACCAGATCGCAAATACGATGATCAAAAATATTGAAATAGTTTCTGCAATGCCCCACTCATCACTCTGATATGAACTTATCTGAGGTGAAAGTTCATAATTTAATGACTTTATGGAGCCGGCTGGAAGTAGTTCCAGGGTAAGTGCTACTTTGGCTCCTGTCTCGGAATTCCTTTTACTCCAAAATGTTCTTGCAAACCGAACCCCGCCGTCATCCAGAATCTTAACAGAGTCTTTTTGAAGGCCCAGCTTTTTCCAGTGGGTTCTATTCAAATAAAAAGAACCCAGTTTCCAAATATTATCTTTGGTATAGTAGCGGGCGTCATCTTCTCCGGGTAACCCTCTGAGTAACCCCAACTCAGTATCATCATCTCTTATATCACTGCTACTATTTAAATGCTGATAATTGGTTAAGCCGGATATAAGTGAATCCTCGTAAGCCCGTGAGTAATTATCTACCTGATCTTGAAATACAGACCGAACTGCATATCTGTTGAAAGGGCGATTTTGATGTATAAACTCAGAATTTGCCTCAAATGCAACTACTTCTCCAATCGTACTCAATCTAAAATTGACTCGGGCATCGTTATTCTCACCGGAAAACAATGATTGTTCTACAGTCCAGTATAAAAAAGGAAGCTGATTAAGAAATTGAACGTTTGCTACATTTTCCGAAAAGCGGCCTTCAGTCAGCTTATATTGGAGTGAATCTATAAAATACTGGTGGGATTTTAAGTCAGCTCCCTCATAGAACTCTACAGAACTGAACTGCCAACTCTGCAAAACGGAATCTGCTTTTTCTACTATTTGGGATTTAGATAAATGAGCTTTACCAACCTTCAATGGGTGATGATTCCAAAATGAATAGAAAAACCACGTCAGTCCTAACAGACCGATTAACAAAATTGTTATATCCCTAAAGAGTTGTTTTCTGTGTTGCATGTACTATACTACGAGAAATGTCCGACAGGTTTCATGAATATGCTTAGATTCTTGGAAACATCGAAATTCAATATCCAATAAAATGTGCTTGATTACTTTTGCTTACAAAACCCACCCCAAATTTAAATTGATATTAGCTGGCAACCGGGATGAATTTTATGCACGGCCCACCCGAAAAGCAAAATTCTGGACAGAGGAAGGCCATCCTGAATTATTAGCCGGTAAAGACTTACAGGGTGGAGGAACCTGGCTTGGAGTTCACAAAGATGGTCGCTGGGGAGCTTTAACAAATTACAGGGACTTTAGTCTTAAAAAAGATAATCCACCAACACGGGGAGAATTAGTACTGGATTACCTTAAATCCAGTTTCTCTGCTCCCGATTATTTGGAATCCATCAAGCCTAAAGCAAAACAGTACAACGGATTCAATCTTTTGCTGGGAGACAAGAATGGGTTGTATCACTTTTTAAATCAAGAACGAGAGATTAATACAGTTAAACCTGGTATACATGGATTAAGCAATGCCTCACTGGACACCCCCTGGAAAAAACTAACCTTAGCAAATGCAGAACTCAGCAATGTGATCTCAAAGGACGAATTCGAGAAAGAGGAATTGTTTAAATTACTCATAAATGAAAAAAAAGCGCTAGAAAAAGACCTGCCGTCAACAGGCCTTTCTCAGGAAATGGAAAAAGCCGTTTCCTCTATATTCATTAAAACGCAAGATTATGGTTCCCGATGTTCAACAATACTTCTAATTCAGAAAGACGGGACCATCGATTTTACAGAGCGCCGATTTAAAGCAGGCACAAGTTCTATGGATGGAGAACAACATTTTCAGTTCAAAATTTAATTTTTAAGGAATATTTCGTTAAATAGGCGCCCAATCAATTTATCGTTATCTTAATCGCCGTTTATTTCAATTAAAGTCCCTTTATGACCTACAAATATATTAAACCCTCACTCTTTCAGGCTTTTATACCTATTATATTTTTGATCATTGCACTATTCATGAATGTGCGGATCTTCGGCGATGCTTCTCTTGATGGCTCAAATCAAATAATTTTAATGCTCTCAGCCGGTATTGCAAGTATAGTTGCCCTTAGGCTTGGTTTTAACTGGAAGGAAATGCGTGCAGGTATTGTAAAAAGTATCAGCTCAGCAATGTCATCCATCATTATTTTATTGCTAATTGGATCGCTGGCCGGAACCTGGCTGCTCAGCGGTATTGTCCCAGCTATGATCTACTACGGCCTGATGGTATTGAACCCCACAATTTTCCTATTTGCGGCCTGTGTGGTTTGTGCGGTAGTTGCTGTAGCAACCGGTTCTTCCTGGACCACCGCCGCAACAGTAGGAATTGCTCTTGTTGGAATTGGAACTGCACTTGGTTTGAACCCGGGAATGGTAGCTGGAGCTATCATTTCAGGAGCTTATTTTGGAGATAAAATGTCTCCATTGTCTGACACCACTAATCTTGCACCAGCTATGGTGGGAACCGATCTGTTCACGCACATCCGATATATGGCATACACAACCGTACCCTCTATTAGTATCTCACTTGTGCTATTTTTGATCCTTGGATTTATGTATGGTGGTGATGCCCAGCCTATGGATACCGATCTCATATTGGCTGCAATTGATGGGGCTTTTAACATAAATGGCTGGTTGTTCATTGTACCCGTACTTGTTGTGGTTTTGATCATCAAAAAAATTCCAGCTATCCCTTCCATCTTAGCAGGAGCGTTACTTGGAGGTCTGTTTGCTTTGATCTTTCAACCTGATGTAGTGCATGACGTATCAGGGTATCAAGAAGCTTCCTGGGAGTCGATGTATGTTGGGTTGATGATGTCTTTTTATGGGGATATCAGCATTGTAACTGGTAACACGATTGTAGATGATCTTCTGAGCTCCGGGGGAATGTATGGAATGCTTGGAACGGTGTGGCTGATCATATCCGCCATGATCTTTGGCGGAGTGATGGAAGCAAGCGGTATGCTTAAGCGCATCGCCGAAGCCGTGATCTCAATGGTGAATTCTACGGGTTCCTTGATCGCCTCTACGGTTGGAACTTGTATATTTTTCAATGTTACAGCATCCGATCAGTATTTAGCTATTGTAGTTCCCGGTCGTATGTATACTGACACTTTCGCAGAAAAGGATCTTGCCCCTGAAAACCTGAGTCGTACTCTGGAAGACTCAGGGACCGTGACTTCTGTGCTCGTCCCTTGGAATACCTGCGGAGCTTATCATGCAAGCGTATTGGGAGTGGCTACATTCGCCTATCTTCCCTTTGCCTTCTTCAATCTGATAAGCCCATTTATGACGATATTCTACGCCTATGCCGGCATCAAGATCCGAAGTCTTTCAGAAGCTGGTGGTACGTCCACGAGCGAAGATGATTTTGATAATCCGTAAGTAGAAGCTCTCATCTTACAGACTTCAGCTTTCAGGTTTTGAACTGGTGACGATAGGTCTGCGTAGTCACCAAGTTATTTCGAGTACGTTTCTTCGGGCGTTCCCAAGCTCCTGCTTCCTATTTCAACCAAGCACTTCTTTTTTCTCGCTGAATGCCGTCAGCCCCACTATTTATCTCTGTCTTGAAGGACGGATCCTCGGCCAAAGTCACCCGAACCATTTTCTCTTCATTCCACCAGCGGTAAGTGATCTCAACTTCCTCACCCGGTTCATAATCACGCAAAATTTCTTCTACATCAGATATTGAACTG
>JAVLBT010000141.1:0-7735 GCA_031580945.1 Gracilimonas sp. | reverse complement strand
CTACTTCAAGTCGAACATCGACCATACCGGGTTCATCTAATACATAAGAAACTGTTTTACCCCCACCAATAAAATCACCGTCAACAAACCAGTTGTACATCAATGTTGTATCGTTTTGATCTGTGGTAGCTGAGGCATCCAGGATAAATTCATTCCCGGGTGCAACTTTTTCGGGGGAAGAAAAAGCCAATTGAGGAGCTGCGTTAACTTCATATTCCTGACGAACAGAATAACTGGAATTGGTAGCTTTAGAGCTGTCGTCTACGGTTAACGTGACTGCATAAATACCCGGACTATTATGTCGTATTGTGACAGTTTCACCAAAGTCTTGCTCCACAACTCCCGAGCTTTCCCATTTATAATACAAGGGATCATTATCGGCATCGCTTTGATTGATGGCTTGGAATGTTACATTTTCATTGGTTCCAAATAATGGGGTATAATCAATTTCAGCATATGGCTGTGTATTGATGCGAATTCTGGTTTCTGCCTCCGTAATACTGCATTGTTGAGTATTTCCTCCGTCGGAAACACGTACTGAAATACGATAGCTTCCAGAAATGGTATTTGAAAATGAAAAAGTTGGGCCAGTGCCCCTGCGTGTTCCATTCACGAACCAGGTGTACTCCAGATCTTGACCTTCAGGGTCATAAGAATCAGCAGCCGAAATGGTAATTTGTTCAGAGGGTGAGATAATTTCTTTAGGTACAGTTAACTGAGCAACCGGGGGCGTATTAACAAATATTTCTTTGTCATAAACCCAATATTCCGGAAAATAGGAACTCAGGTTTGGTACAAGTGCATTTATAGTAAGAGCACCTTTTTCCTGAAAGTTTATCAAAGGCTGTTGGCCAACAGCAAGTTCGGCCTCATTCAATAACCAGCGTGTGTTCTGCAATGCTTCTGATTGGTAGGCATTGCTTCGGAGTTCAAAAGCTAATTCGGTACATGAATTCGTGACCGATTCTACAATAGAACCAAATGGACTGGTGGGTTGTGTGATCAGAATTGGATCATAGACCCAAAGTACCGGGCCATCGGTGCCAAAAATGGTAAAGTTATTAATCACCTCATTAGAGCCGCTCATATTCAACCCCCAGCTATTAGCCAGGTTGAATTTGGTAGCAGGGATCTGGGAGTTTTGCAGAGAATAGATCTCTCCAAAAGCGTCAATTTTTTGGATCTGTGAATCTTCTTCCCCAGAAACAACCAGATCAGTATTTTGATTTCCCTCGATCTGGTAGGGGCGAAGCTGGAAATAATCTGAGGGGGAAGAGCGATAGAAACCGAATGAGAGGTCAAACGTTATTATATTCCAATCTTGTCCGCTAACGACTTCCCCATTCTGGTTTACAATGCGGAGGTTGAAATTATTTACATCTGCGCCTTCACTCGTGGAAACGCGTAGTAGGTACCCATTGTTGGATCCGGGAGATAGCTCAGTGAGTGGGACCCAACGATTTTTAAAGCGTTCCTCATTTTGAACTAAAAGGGTACTGCTTGGTTCAGATACATTTTCAACAGGCTGAACTCCACTTGGTGAAAGCTCATATTTTTCATCAAAAGAAAAAATCTGGTACAAAGTTTCTGTATTAGACCGTCGGGTAATAAGATCGACTGCACCTCCTAAACCAGCATCATAGACCTGAAGAATACTGGAATCTGCACCCGCTTCCGGCTTGATCCATATATCATATTCATGGCGGTCATCACCGCTTAGAAATCGGGTATTTTGTCCTGAGATGGATAGATATACATCTTGAGCATAGGTGAAATTTCCGCTTAGAAAAATTAATATAAAAAGTAGCGGTATATTTAAAAGTATTTGCTTCATCAGGGTAGTTGAACGCTATAGGTTTTGGTGAAAAAGGTTTGGCCAGAATAGGCATTTTTGAAAGTTATTACCATTTTTCCGGAATCAGGGCGGAACGTGATTCCCCACCTTCCTTTAGAATCGGTTTTAATGATTTTTCTGAATTCTTTAAGGGTGATCTCTACTTCCATACCAGGATAGGCACTTCCAGAAATAGTAATTTCACTTCGTTGAGGTTCTATCGGATCTGTTCCCGAAGCGCCCTGTATGGATAAATTGTACAGGTCAGCTTCTGTTAGCCTGATAATCCGAATGGTCTTTTCAGTCATATTACCTGATCTGTCTTCGGCTTCCAGCGTCAGGATCTGATCTTTCTGATTTAAATCTCTTTGAATGGAAAACTGCCCTGATCTTTCTATATCAATACTTTTGCCATCCATGAATAGTCGCGCGTTTGGCTCAGTAACACCCGATATCTCTATCGACTTTTGTTGAGTAAACAACAGGTCGTTGCGGGCATTATCTACAAACAGGGGAGGGGGTTTATTGTCAACATTTCGAATGATACGAACGGTTTCTGAAAATGGCCCTTTTAATCCAAGTTCATCCGAAGCCTGAACCCGAACATAAGTAGTTCCAAGAGGGAGGTCATTTAACAGAATGGATGTTTGGGTGGTAATTGTTGAAACCACGTTTTCATCAAAATTAAGGCTTGAACTGTATTGAACCCGATATTCCTGCGCTTTTTCAACTTCCGAGAAAGGAAATAATATTTGATCCCGATATATAATGGTATCCTTAGATGCCCAAATTAAATCAGGGGCAGGTAGAAGTTTAACAGGCGGCAATGGATCTCTTCCTTCCTCAACAATGGTTCCCTCATTTTGTTGAATGGTGATGGTAACATTGTTCGAATTAATAATTGCCATTCCATCATAATTTGTCAGTTTGGCTATTTGATCACCTTCCGCTTCGGCATAAAAGTTTTGGGATTTTAGCTCAGATTGGGAAGGTCCTGCATTGAGAATGTATTTACTCTTTGATTTCCCTGAAGCGGACAATTTAGCCAGTAAACTTCCATTTTCGAGGGTGATCTCTGTGTCTGCACTTTCATCCAGTTTATCGATGCGTGATTTCCTTATAATTGCCTGCGTCTCCGGTTCAATGCTGACTGTGCTACCGTCACTAAATGATAAATTAGCAAAACTCTCAACAAAGGTTTTCAGACCGTCTAATTCTTTTAGCAGATCACCTTTATAGGCTTCTTCCCAACTTCCTAAAAGGCCTCTGCGTTTGTCAACTTCTCCGGTTTTTTTGGTGATCTGTGCCTGAACATCCACCAGACGGTTCTCCATTAAAATATTCTCAAGATTATCTACGGTTCCTGGAAGCTGTTCCGCCAGCCTGGTTGCTTCATCAAGATTTCCCTCTTTAACCTGTTGTTGATAATCCGAAATAGTTGTTTCAGCTTGCTTTAGTTGCTCTTCCGCAAAAATGGTAGCACCAGAAGAGATCAGCTCTTGTATCCGTGTTCTCTGCTCGTTGACAAGATTTGCTGCTGAGGAAAAATTTTGCAACTTCAGTACTGCAGATGAAGACAATGAAAAGGTGTTCGTTTCTGAATCGTGAGATGCCAATTCCATAACGATTGGCCAGTTCGTTTGTTCGCCCGTATACCGCTGAGAAATAAGCTGAAGATCCTTTGCCTGAAAGGATACGCTATTTTCCTGGGCCAGCAGCCCCTCAGTTGATAAGAATCCCAATAACAAGGCAATAAAAAGAAAACTAAACTTCTTCATGCGTATCTTTTTGAATTCTGTGTTTTGGGAAAACCAGTGTAAAACGACTTCCAAATTCTTTTTCTGACTTCAATTCAATTTCTCCGTTGTGGCGGTGCATAATTTCCCGAACATAAGCCAATCCAAGTCCGGTTCCTTTTTCATTACTATTTTTTCCTTTGATACGGTAAAATTTATCAAACACCTTTTTTTGGTCCTCAAGACTAATGCCGCTTCCAAAATCAGTAACACTAACTCTCAGGGTTTCTTTAGCATTTTCCAGTTCAATTTCTATAGTTCTGTTAGGTCCACCATATTTGATAGCGTTACTGAGCAGATTTTGAATGGCATCAAAGACAAAATCTCGGTTTGCGGATACTACAAAATTGCTTCCATTTTGTATAATTCTTGTTTTCAGGTTCTTATCATTTAAAAGCGGATGGGTTACACTACAAACTTCTTCAACCACTTTAAGCATATTTACATTTTCGAAATCAATAGCAATCCGGCCGGATTCCAATCGCTGAATATCCAAAAATCTGTTAACCAAATTGTTCATTCGTTCCCCGGAAAGATTCACTTCCTTTAAAAGAACCTCCTGCTCATCTTTTTTGATGTTTGGATTATCAAGCATGATCTTAGATAAGCCGATTACACCAGTAATGGGATTCTTTAGCTCATGGACGATGATATTGATCATATCATTGCGTTTGATTTCATTCAGGCGGTCCTCCGTTTTATCGTGCATTATGATAAGAGCAGCCTGCTCTTTTCCATCCTTATCCACAATGGATATATGCTGGAAGTCGTAGTAATCACTGTTATCCTCATTGATATAAACCGAAAGCTCAAATCGATTTATTTTTATGGTGTAAGGGTCAGGATAATGGGTGTTTTGTTCAAATTTAGCAGCCGTTACTTTACCGTGCTGAATAATGTCATCAAGATCGGTTGTCTTCGGATCCAGAGAAAGCCCTTCAAGGAAACTGTGAAAATTCTTGTTTAGAAAACTGAACTTTTTAGATTCATTCAAAATACCGATCAGATCCTCTGAATAGGTCATCATATATCGGTTCTTCCATTCCTCAAGAATAATTTTTTCCACATTCAGTTTTTGATACCTGTTTAAAGTCAACCGAATATTTTCAAGGGTCTCACGCATCAAAGTGAATTCTGGTAAGTCCACGCCTTTAATAGGATGGTCGAAATCAAGGGCACTCATATGTTCAACATCTGAAATGAGTTGCTCCACGGGTTTATTAACTCGTATGCTTACATACCAGCTAAATGAAAAGAGGGTAATAAGAATAAGTAATCCAACGATTATAGAGAAAGTGATCAGATCGTGGACCGGCTTTAATATGAAAGAATCCTCAACAGCAATTACGTGCCAAAAGGGCATGGTTTGCGATCTTGAAGTGAGGATAAACCAAAACTGTTCATTTAATTTGATCTGTGTTTGGTTAGAATAACTGGCATCACCTACTAAATGAGAAGGGAATTCAAAAGGCTGCGTCGGTACAATGTTATCTCCGTTTCCGGTTACGATATTTGCTACATAATTTCCACCAAGGGGGATATTGATAAGATCTTCGGATATATCAGAGGCATTAAAGAACATTTTAATCGTAAAAAGGTTGTCTCCGATCTGAATGACACGCTGAGCAACAAGGAAATAGATTTGCTGTACGACATCATAACTCCAGCTGATATTAATTTTTGCATCCAATCTGGAGGGGTACCAGGAATACTGTATGTTATCAAAATTAACCTCGTTATAAATAGAACGTCTTACATCAAAAGATTCCGAAGCTCCTTCCTCGGTAAGACTTATTCTCATTAAGCCAGGGGTGAGATTTATGGTTTTTGTAACAATAGATTGTGTTTCGGCCGGGGTAGAAGCGATATCTTCGGCCATATAGTTTACAGAGTTCAACCAATTTCTTACGATCTGGTCGGCCCTTTTTAACGAATATTCCTGAAGCTGTGAAACAATGGTGGTACGTTCATTGATTATAGCTTCCCTGTATTGTGGACGTACAAATATCCACATCAGCGCAAATGCTAACAAAATTAAGAGGGATGAGAGCAGAAAAATTCTGTTTCTCAAGGTTAACCCATTGAACATAAAAGCAGCTATTTATTAAGTTTATAAGTTCACTTTATGTGAACAAACATTCGATTAGAATAGTCTTATTTATCAAAAGATTTTAGGTGAATTTAAGTGAGCTTCGAAGTGCTTGTTAACGATAGCTTAATATTAAGTTAACCGTTTGTTTAGGTTAAAACCGGATAGTGTACCCAATTAAATCCTTTGGAATGATAATTGGAGACGACTTTAATAACCGGGCAAAGCAACTGTTAGTTAAGCTGGCGGAGCTTACGGAACAAAATACGGATATTAAGCTTGCTGTGGAAGTATTAGTTGAGGATCTGAATTTGGATAGAACTGAGCTGAAGAACCTGTTGGAGTATCTGGAAGATAAAGATCTGGTCAAGATCGCCACAATCGGAGGGCCTTTTTTATACGGACATATTTATATTACGGAAAGGGGATTACATAAAGCTGCAAAACTGAAATAACACATTTTTCTACACTTAGGCTGCCATTAAAAGGTGAGATAAAAAGTTCTCATCTAAAATAAATATTTATCGCTTACCGCAATTTATTGATTAGCCAGTTTTCCTTAAAAATGCCTACCTTTGCCACCCTAAAATAACAGCATAACAAAATGTTTATATCATGATTATTGGAGTTCCAAAAGAGATCAAAACACATGAAAATCGTGTTGCAATTCAACCGGGTGGCGTCATACAACTTGTGAGAAATGGGCACGAAGTGTGCATTCAAAAAAACGCTGGAACAGGGAGTGGTTTCAGTGATAAAGAATATGAGGAAGCAGGTGCTACCGTTCTTGAAGATGCGGATGATGTTTGGAGTCGAGCAGAGATGGTTATGAAAGTTAAAGAGCCTATTCAGGAAGAATATTCCCGCATGAAAGAAGGACAGATCATCTTTACTTATTTTCATTTCGCTGCGGAGGAAGCGCTCACAAAAGCTGTAGTGGATTCCAAATGTATCGCCATTGCCTATGAGACGGTTGAGAAAGCTGACCGATCTCTGCCATTACTCATCCCTATGAGCGAAGTAGCAGGAAGGATGGCGGCACAGGAAGGTGCCATATATCTTGAAAAACCAAAAGGCGGCTTGGGAAAACTCATGGGCGGAATTCCGGGAGTTCCTCCAGCCAAGGTTTTGGTTTTAGGCGGTGGCGTGGTAGGTGTTAACGCTGCAAAAGTAGCAGCAGGCATGGGAGCAGATACCACCATCATGGATATCAATATGCCAAGGCTTAGGTATCTGGATGATGTGATGGACAAAAACATAAACACCATGTTTTCATCTGAAGCAAATATCAGGAATATGTTAGCCGAAGTTGACCTGATCATTGGTGCCGTACTTAAACCAGGTGCAAAAGCTCCACATCTGATCACCAAAGATATGCTAAGTGAGATGAGGCCCGGGACCGTTTTAGTGGATGTTGCCATTGACCAGGGTGGATGTTTTGAGACCTCGAAACCAACTACACATAAAGATCCGGTCTATTTTGTGGATGATATCCTGCACTACTGCGTAGCAAACATGCCTGGGGCCGTTCCGTACACATCTACTATGGGACTCACAAATGTTACACTACCCTATGCCGTTCAGTTAGCCAATAAAGGGTGGAAAAAAGCTCTTCAAGATGATAAAGAGCTGCTAAAAGGCTTAAATATTGCTAATGGCACTATTGTGTACCAAGATGTGGCTGAAGCATTTGGAATGGATTGGGGAGAAGCAGATTCGGTATTGAACTGATATTGTAAACGGTCTGACCGATAACCGGTCTGACCGTTTGCTGGAATCGGGCACCCCAGTCCTAATCCATCGATCAGGCGGGTAATCCGTCAGATCGTGTGCGGGTTGGTATTTTTCTATCTCCTCGGTCTGACGGCTGGGGGTCCGTCTGACCGTTTGTTAGAATTGGACACCCTAAGCCTGTTTCATCGATCAGACCGCCTATCGGTCAGATCGAGCACGAGGTGGTATGGTATTCTCTATCGCTTCGGTCTGAAGGCGGAGGCCCATCTGACCGATTGTTGG
>JAVLBT010000140.1:0-7754 GCA_031580945.1 Gracilimonas sp. | reverse complement strand
CGCTTCACACTTTCTAAATTGTAGAACCGCGGATTAGGCGGATTTTGGGATTGCACGGATTACGCCAAAATTCCGCGTTCATCCTGCAATCCGTGTAATCTGCGTTTCAACCACTTTACTGTACCATCACCAAAAATATTGGTTCGCAAAGTATGGTGTAGAGGCGGTTCTCACATTCTAAATTGTAGAACCGCGGATTGGGCGGATTTTGGGATTGCACGGATTACGCCAAAAGTCCGAATTTATTTTGGGAAAGGTAGTTCAAATAATATGAATCATAAAAAACCCCGACGGTTCAGATCAGGGCTTTAAGGCTAATACTTTGTTACTATGTATTTTTATTTAATAAGCGACATTTTTCGGGTTTGCGAAAGCTCACCGGCTTCAAGTTGATACAAGTATATTCCTGAAGGCAGTTCAGAGGCATCAAAAATAACCGTATGCGCACCCTTACTCATTTGGGTATTAGTTAGTAAAGCGGCCACTTCTCGTCCCAGCATATCATATACTTTTAACGTTACCTCCGAAGCTTCTGGCAACTGAAATCCAATATTCGTACTTGGGTTAAAGGGGTTAGGATAGTTTTGCCCGAGCTTAAAAGTGGTTACCGTTTCAGTGTTATTTTCCTCTTCGATGTTAGTGGGCGTTTCTTCCGCTTTTTTAACAGCGGCAGTCGCATCCAATTTTCCCCAACCTAAAAATTGGTCCCATTCACCCTCTCCTCTGGCTGTTTCTATTAAAATTTGCCGTACTTGTTCAGCAGTTAAGTCCGGATTGACCGACAACATTAATGATACCGTTCCGGTTACCAACGGCGTGGCCTGCGAAGTGCCCGACCAAAGTGAAACACTTGAATTATCATCGTGCTTAAGTGACGCTATTAGGTTTCCCGGAGCAACGAGATCAATGTGATCACCATGATTACTTCCTTCCCCACCTCCTGTAAATGGCACCGCCCGTTCTCCATTTTCGTTGGTTGCACCAATAGCGAATACACTTTCATAAGCAGCAGGATAGTTTGGGGTATTGGTGTTTTCGTTCATCATACATGCTACGATGATCACTCCGGCATCGGCTGCATATTTAACTGCATCACGATAGATCTGATTGTCACCGGTAGAACCCACGCTTATATTCAAAACCTTAGCACCGTTATCAACCGCATAATAGATTCCATTTACACTATATGAGTTAAGACCCGAATTATTTTCATCCAGCACTTTTATAGGCATAATTTGAGCCTCCCAGTCAACACCTGATATCATTGCGCCATTATTACCCGTACTCAGCGCAATACTGGCTACACTTGTTCCGTGACCGTGATCATCAGCGGTAGCTTCATTTCCACTAACATAATTGAACCCTTCCACCACTCTGCTATTCATATCGGGCACATTATCAGGCAAACCGGTATCTAAAACGGCAACCGTTATATCTGCACTTCCCTGAGTCATATCCCAGGCCCCGTCCGGGTTAATATCCTCATTTGCTGTGCCAGTAAACCCATTAATAGTTTGACCGGTATTTTCCAATCCCCACTGAAACTGATAAAATGGATCATTGGGTTTGAGCAGCATAGATTCAGAGATCATTTCAAATTCTGACACCAGCTGCCCACCGCCTCTTGCCACATAATCTGGTTCGGCGAATTCTATTCCCGCAGAATTATTTAATATCTGAATGATATCCATCAGGTTATCGGGGTTTGCCACTTCACCCACAAATGCCTGATGTTTGCTCGAACTTCTATCAAGGGTTGCTGCTTTTTTTCTGGTGAAATCTTTCACCTCTACTAATTTATTAAGGGACATCAAGCCCGTCTTTTCCATAAACTCTGAAACTTCAGGTACTCCTAAATTTTCCCCGGCCATCATTTTTCCCTTTTCTCCTAAGCGCTCCCAAAATGAATTATATATCTCACTCTCCGCTTCAAAGCTGATAATTACTCTGGTAGGATGATGCTCTGGGGCTTCCTGTGCTTTTAGCCCATGACTTATGCAAAATATGGATAGTAGTATGATGACTATTTTTTTCATGATGATCTAACTATTTAATGAGTGACATTTTTCGGGTTGCAAAAACTCACCGGTTTCAAGTCGATACAAGTATATTCCAGAAGGAAGATTTTGAGGCATCAAAAGTAACCGTCAGTGATAAGGATTCCGGGAAGTTATAGGCATTATTAAACGACTTTTGAATGACTGAAAAACTGAAATTTCCAGAACCTGAATATATATCGATCCCACTATCATCAACTCTGCCTCCGGTAATATTGGTCAAGCCGGAAATATTAGTTGTAACAGACAAGCCGGTATTAAAATCCATATTCCCAAGGTTTTGGAAATAGAAATTGCTGTTGGAACCCGCATTTGAGGTTACAATGTCAAGCTCCCTTTGTCCATCCATATTTAGTAATAGAAGGTCATTGACGGCCTCTGCTTTTGTGGTTGTAATAACTCCTTCCTGACTGAAGATCGTTTGAGCGATACCTGAAACAGGAAAAATTAAAACTGCGGTAATGATTATAGATTGTAATACTGCTGTAAAAATTTTCATATCGATATGGTTCGTTAACTATTTATGATAGTAATTGATATATCTGAAATTGAGCACCCCTACTCGATCCCATAATTATTGTACCCCAAAAAACCCTTTTACAAGTCCTCTTCCTCATTCATTGCCTTGTTATCTATTTTCTTTTTAAAAGAATTGGCATTTTTCTGCATCATGGCCCTTAACGCATTTGCCTCTATTTTTGAGGCCGTATGCTTCCATTTCTTTTGAGTCTTTTCACCTAACTCTGTTTTTAATTTTTTTTTCTTAAACAAACGACATTAGTTTGAATGTGAAGACTATGCAGTTTTCGTTAGATTGTTCATAGTACACTACTCAAAAATGGGTGATAAGTGGTATCAATTATGATGCAAAAGTTTTAGATCATGATGTATTATTGCCATAATGATCGCTATGGAACGGCTTTTATAGCTTTTTACTTGAATGGGTTATGATGAACAATGGGTCTTTTAAGGGTGCCATCATCCACAACCTGCTGCTAATATTTGGCTGGCCTATTTTGATGTGCTTATCTATTGCTGCCTCAGCACAAGATTTTGAGGTTGACCCAAATTATGTCTTGGATCAGTGGACTGTAGAGGACGGCCTTCCAGTTAATAATGTAGTTGACATCCTTCAGGCTAAAAACGGCTATTTATGGCTGGCTACGTTTGACGGACTCGTTCGCTTTGATGGGGTAGATTTTAAGATCTATCAAAGTGAACGTTATCCCACATTACCAACCAATCGCATTCTTACCGTTGATGAAGCCTCGGACGGCTCCATCTGGATGACCACTGAACAGGGATTCATTGTAAAATTTAAAGATGGGCAGTTTACACATATTCGGGAACGAGACGGGTTAAACGGAGAGCTGGGAAATATCCTGTACAAAGACCGTCAAGGAGTAATTTGGATCGCTACCACAAAAGGAATTTCAAGTTTCGATGGAGTGAACTTAACACCTCACTTACCTAATGAGATCTCTGGTAATATTCAAAACTTATACGTTGATTCTAATGGGGCTTCATGGTATAAAAAAGTAGATAACGATCAATTGTTCAGAACGGACAGCCTGGGCACAAAAGTCTTTCCATTCGGAAGTATCTTTACATATGACTTCTTTCCTGTATATGATGATCCGCAAAATAAGCGAGTATGGGTAGGGATAGGCAATACCATTTATAACTATACTAATGGTGAACTTACATTTCATAGCACCTTTTCCCACAACGATGCTGGTATTGTAAATTTTTATACGAATAAGTCCGGAAATATATTTCTGTTTGACCGGAATAATGATGCTTATTCCTGGAGTATAGAAGAAAAACGTTGGGTCTTAGAGTATGAGGGGAGGTATAACCCGAGAGACTATAATTTCTTGATCTCGACCGAGAATAGCCTCTGGTTTATTAGCGGTGAAATGGTATACGAGAATCAAAATAAGATCCTGGAAACATCCGACCAGATTTACAGCTACCTGATTGATAGAGAGGGCAGTTTATGGATCGGAACCCAAACACTTGGGCTTTTACGTCTCAAAAAAAATCTATTCAAGACCTACACGGAGAAAGATGGATTACCTTTTGACAACGTGTATTCTATTATAGAAGATTATAAAAATGACATTTGGGTGGCTACCTATCGGGAAGGTGCCGGTGTTATTGATCAAAATGGAACCATAGATTCTGTTGAGATCGAAAATACGGCCTATGGTGGATTTTTAACTTCCCTGTTTATGGGAAAAGATAGCACCATTTATACCGGTTCCATCGGCGCTGGTGTGGCCTGGTTGGAACCGGGCGATTCAGAATTCAGAAAAGAGCGAAATTTCGGATCAGATGATCCCATACAGATCAAAGGGTTTTATGAAGACCGAAATGGAGATCTGTGGCTTGGAACCCCAAATGGTTTATTTATAGGAGAAGTGGGAAACTGGAATAAGGTGAAAGACGAACGCTTCACTAATTTTCCGGTTCGCATGATAAAATTAGCGCCCGACAGCTCGTTGTGGATCGGCACAAACGGGGCTGGCATCGTTCGTTATCATATGGAGAAGTTTACTTTTTATGGTACTGAACGAGGCTTTATCAGTAATCTGTTTCGTTCTTTTCATTTTTCTGATATACAGTCTCCCGAAGAATACACGCTATGGGTTGGAACGGAGGATCTGGGGTTGGTTCGGGTTGAGGTCGAAAATGGAGAACCAAATCTAAAAACACTCACCCGATTCGGAACGCAAACCGGCCTGCTCGATTATGCCATCCACAGCATTCAGGAAGATGAGTATGGCTTTTTCTGGCTAAATACCAACCGGGGAATTTACAGGATCGAAAAAGAACAGTTGGTACAATATCACCGGGGAGAAATTGAAAATCTCAAGGGAATTTCATTCACAGAAAGTGATGGTTTACTCAATCGGGAAGGGAATGGAGGAAATCAATCATCAGGTATAACCGCTTCCGATGGACGCATTTGGTTTGCCAATCAAGCTGGGGCCGTTGTTTTTGACCCCGCCGATTTTTTAGATACTGAAATCCCGCCGGTTGTAATTGAAGAGATCGCAACCACTCATAAAACCGTCATCGCTTCTGTTGCAAAAGACATTGAATTGCAAAAAAATGAACGGGATTTTGAAATTAATTTTACCGCATTAAGCCTTGCTGCCCCCGAAAGAAATAATTTCAGATACCGGCTGGTTGGTTATAATGAAGAGTGGATAGAAACCAATGAACAGCGGTCTGCCATTTACACCAACATTCCCAATGGCACCTACACTTTTGAAGTAACCGCATCCAATAACACCGGGAAATGGAATCCCGAGCCTGCACAAATGACTCTCACCATTGCTCCCTATTTCTACGAAACAACATGGTTTAATTTTGGACTCTTTGCTCTTATTGGGATGCTGTTATACGTGGGAATTCAATGGAGAATTCGTTCACTTAAAAACAGTGAGGAATTATTGAAGAAACAGGTAAAAGAGCGGACGAAAGAGCTTGAAATAGAAAAAGAGAAGACGGAAAAGCAGGCCGAACGGCTTAGAGAATTGGACATTGCTAAAACCCGGTTTTTCACTAATATTTCCCACGAATTAAGAACACCACTGACATTGATCGTAAGTCCGCTTCAGCAAATGCTTTCAGAGAAAGCAGATGCCTTTGATTCCCAAACCAAAGATGAGTTTAGGCGGATGCTGCGCAATAGTGATCGTTTGTTGCGACTGATCGATCAAACTCTGGACCTGACCCGGCTGGAGAAGGGCAAAGTCACTATGCAGGTTCAAAAAATATCCCTTCTTGATTTTTTAGAAGAATTGGTGGAAATGTTCACCTATATCGCTTCTGAAAAAGATATTGAACTTCATTTTAACACCGATGGTTCTGACTTTGAGTTTTTTGCAGATTCCGACAAACTCGATAAGATCATCGCTAATCTCATGTCCAATGCCATAAAATTCACTCCTTCGGGAGGAAGTATACAAGTTTCATTAACAGAAAAAGACCACAGCCTTGTAGTAAAAGTCGCAGATACAGGAATTGGTATCGCTGAGAAATATTTAGACAGGATCTTCGAACGCTTTTACCAAATTGATGCTTCGGAAACCCGTTTTCATGAAGGTTCAGGGATCGGACTTTCACTGGTTAAGGAATTCATTGAACTCCATTCGGCAGAAATTTCGGTTGACTCAACATTGAACACCGGCACCACTTTTAGCCTCTTCTTCAAAAAAGGTAAAGAACACTTTTCAGAAGAAGAACTCATACCAGAAAATGAGGCGGTATCATCCCAAAAAGTAATTCTAAACGACCTTCAGTCGATTGATCACCAACCAACAGATACCTCTTTTACGGAAGATCAAACCACAGTGCTGATTGTTGAAGACAACACTGACTTACGCGATTTTATTGAAAAAATATTAGCTGATCAGTATCGTGTTATCACAGCTGCAAATGGGGAGGAAGGTATTAACCTGGTACAACAGAATATGCCTGATCTAATTGTGGCAGATATCATGATGCCAAAAGTAGATGGTATCACTTTCAACAGGATGTTAAAAGAAGAACCTGCAACCGCTTCAATTCCGCTGATATTTTTAACAGCAAAATCCACCAAAAAGGATCAAATCGAAGGATTGGCGGAGGGCGGTGATGCCTATCTCACCAAACCATTCGATCCGGCGATATTAAAAGCCCGGATCAAAAACCTCATTACCTCAAGATTTCGACTACGGGAAGTACTGTCCCATCAAGACCCGGCTCTATCAAATGAGAAGTCAAAGAATAAAGACCCTTTTGTTGAAGAAGTGAATCATGTTATTGCAAAACATTTTACCGATCCAGATTTCAGCGTTAATCAGCTTGCAAAAGAATTATATATGGATCGAAGTCAGTTGCTCCGTAAATTAAAAGCAGCTGCTGATTTAAGCCCGAGTGCATTAATCAAAAAATTCCGCATGGAAAAAGCGGCTGAATTGTTGCAAACCGAATCGGACAGTATTTCAGAAGTAGCTTATGCCGTGGGTTTTAAGAGCCTCTCTTATTTCAGCTTTTGCTTTAAGGAATATTTTGAAATGAGCCCTTCGGAGTTTATCGTGTCAAATAATTAATACTCATTTACTTACAACCTGAGTTCGATTGACAATAAATTACATAACATCAACAAAGATGAAAACCTCTTAAAGCATAAAATCGAACTCAGGTCTATAGAATATTCATTATTATTTCACATTAAATCCAAATGTATTCGTTGAATTGGTCTTTAATTTTTACAGAATAAAAATGTATTCTGATGTCTATGGATGGTTTCTGCCCTTTCATAGAATTATACTTTTTATGTGCACATTGTTTCTTTTTACTTCCTGTGCTGCACATTCCCCTATGAGTGAAACAGTACTATTTGCTCCCAAAAAAATTGCCGGTGAAAGAGTGGAATCAACGCACCAAATGGGGTTTGCTTTCAGCTCTGATATTTTGGACACCAATACGCTCTATCCTGAACGAAGTGGTGATTATTCTGTATTAACGATTCCAAATGAATTAAGCTACTTCAACACACTATATTTAAAAAGTGCGAACAATCACTTTGCTGCCGTCTCATTTTCAGCTGGAACAGGTGTAGGTTTTGATGCAACCGTTAAGTTGATCGAACCCATCTATATGACCATGGGATATTCAAACGTGGGTCAGTATGAACTTTCG
>JAVLBT010000013.1:0-37930 GCA_031580945.1 Gracilimonas sp. | reverse complement strand
GTCTGCTTTATATTCGGGGTGAAGTTGGGTAAAGGTAGCAGCGGAAATTTTGTACAACGACAAGTAAAACGACTGCTCTCTCATCCCTGATTCAAACACTTCTTTGGATTTCAAGGTAATTTGAGCAGTTGTTTTGACCTCTGAAGGAAAATATCCCAGAATATCTAACTCAGGTTTAGCATATACTTTGAGTTTTTGACTTTTCTCGATCTGGTCGTACATCGTCACGGCCGCTTGTAAGCATTTCTTTAAAATCGGCCCAAATCCTTCTTTTTCTTTCAAAGGGAATAACTGCAGCGTCGTCCAAAAAGCTACCGCAGCCGCACCAGCCCGAGAGCATTCCAGACTAATTTCACCAAGATGTAAATCTTCAGAAGTGAAATAGGTGTATGGAGAATCATGTTTGTAAAATTTCCCCACGGCAGGATTTTTGAAAAGAACGCACCCGCAACCGTAGGGCTGAAGTCCGTGTTTATGAGGATCTACCACGATACTGTCCGCTTCTTCCATCAACTTCCAGGATGGATTATTTAGCAGTTCAGAATTCTTCAAAGTTCTGAAAAAACCTCCATAAGCCGCATCAATATGAATACGAATGCCATGTTCATTTGCCCATGGTAATATTTGATCCAGAGGTTCTACTTTCCCAAGTCCCGTGGTTCCCAGAGTTACTACAATTGTTCCAATTTCTTTTGGATTGATGGCTTCCAGATCAAACCTTCCATTATCCTGAACTGGCACCTTGATTCCTCCCACCCGTAAGACCCCACACATGCGCTGGTGGGTATAGTGAGAATTTTCAGAATACGCGATCTTTTTATTTGGGTGCGATTCCCGGGCTATCCACAGCGCCTCTAAATTAGCTATGGTTCCGCTGGCTGTTAGATGTCCTAAATAGGTTTTTCCGTAACCAAAAAAATGAGCTAATTCAGCAACAGCCTCTTTCTCCATTTCTGAAGAGGGAGGCCCGCCATCCATCGCGTGGTTATTTGGATTGATAGACATAGCCATTGCATAAGCAACCCAGGTTAGGGGATGGGGTGGCTTTAACATCTGACCAGCATATACAGGATGATGAAATGGAAAATTACATTTTAGTTTTTGAAGCAGCTGTCCAAAAACGGACTCCATTTTTTCATCAGAAACTGAGAGTGTGGGATCCTGTTCCCACACTCCAAACGAGTTTTTCCACTCTGAGATTTGCTCAAGAGCGGCATCTAACATTTTTCTTGATTTATGATCCATTAATATAGATTCACAGAAATACCAGCTGATAGCACTTGCTTGACCTGCAATTCACTTGAAAAGTCATTGTCATATCTAAGCTCAAACTGGAAAGATGCACTGACAAGATTATTGATTTGTCCAACTATTTCATTGCCCCATTTAACATCCGTTTCTGATACCGGAATAAGAAAATTAGTAAAAGTTTCGAGCGCACTTGTATATAAGATGTTTTCAAAAATTTCTTTTTCAAAATTGATCCCCGTAGACAAACCACCCTCACCCCGGATGTTGGTATCCTGATCAACACCATACAGGGACTTTAGGCTATCTTCCGTAACAATAGTTTGCTTTAGCGCTAAACCCGCTTCGAATGTAAATGCAGGACTTGGATCGTAAGCTAAACCCGCCCCTTCGATAATGTAAGCAGGGGCTAAAAAATCTGAGATCAATACGTCAGGTACGCCATCTTCGGTGCTGTATTCAAAACCCTCATCAAATTGAGAACGGATATTAATATTACCATAAGCTGAGAAATCACTCGCATCATTGAATCTATAATTAAAACGATTTATGAGTTCGATCACATCATCTGTTTTTCTAACTCCCTGACCTCTGATATTGGATTGTCCATATTTTAAGTTCGTTCTGAAACCGTAGCTAAAAAGTCCATTTCGATATTTTAATGTGGTGATGGACGATGCGGTACCACTAATGGAACTCACTCCACCCTGAGACCAATTATCATAGGCCGCCTGAGACCCGTTTAAACTGGCTACCCAGCTTTGGTCCCAACCCTGTAATGTGTCAGGTATATTTATAGACTGAGATAGTGCAGGAGTTGTGAACATTAAGAATAAAGATAGTATGAGGTATTTTTTTACTGTATTTGGCATTCCTTTTAAAATTTTGTGATTATTTAAATTTATTGATTCTTAAAAAGCACGGCCTGATCCAGAACACCTTTATCTAATATTACTTCAATATGTTCTCCAAGCTTGGTTGGAACAGTGATTCCTTTTAGATCAGTTCCCAATGGATACTTTCTATGTCCCCTGTCAATCAATGTTGCAATTTCGATAGTAGCCGGCTCATATAAATTACACACGGCAGATAATGCTGAAAACATTGTTTTACCCGAAAAAATAACATCATCAATCAGAAGGACAAATTTCTCATTACAATCGGGCAGACTACGGTTTGCAGCTTTATCATGGACATTATATTGCACTGGATTTACTTCTATATTCGCAATTTCAGCCAGTGAATCAGCGATCTTAGATGCGGTTGCAAAACCTCTCTCGTTCAAACCAATCAGAACAAGTTTTGATGTATCATCCTCTTCTTTTAACCGTTCCCAAACCTGTATCGCCATCCTTTTAAGCGTACGGTCAATTCTGCTTCGATTCATCAATACTATTTGGTTATCCATCACCGCTTTTTAAGTTATTTGGCTAAAGGTACCGTTTTATCATAGAGAGTGAAAAATATGAATAAAAAATAATGAACAAATTATTATCTTAACAGTGTTAACCAAAACTCAAAACAAGAAGAGAGAAACATGAAACGAATACTTGGAACATTTTTAATTGGTGGAACAGCATTTGCAGGAGGGTTAATTGCAGGGTTGTTGCTTACCCCAAAGTCTGGCAGAGAAAACCGTGAATTAATAAATGATTACGGTAAAGAAACCAAACATTGGTTAGAACAACAGAGCCGAAAAATTAAATCAGATAGTGAAAAGCAAATTGACCGGGTTTCGAACCGAATTCGAACCAAAGTTAAAAATGCAGTTCCTGACCTGTATGAAGCCACTGAAAATCTTCATTTTTCTGAGGAAGAGGAAATAGAAGAGATCAGTAAGCATGGATAGGTCCCGTTTTGAACATTCTGAAGCTTTTCTTCAATGGATTTGGGAAAATCTTATGTTCAATATTAACGGTTTAACAACCGTTTGCGGAAAATCTCTACAAATTATTGACCAGGGTAATCTAAACCATACTGACGGGCCGGATTTTACCCAGGCTTCCATTGTAATTGATGGAATAACATGGCACGGTGATGTTGAAATTCACCTACAAGAAAACGGCTGGAAAGCTCACGGGCACCATCAGGACCGAAATTTCAATACTGTTATACTCCATGTAGTAGCTGGTAAAAGCCAGGGAGATTCACGTACTCAAAATGGGCACCGCCCATTTACTTTGGACCTACGAAAGCACCTTCCTTTAAAATTAAACCAATTTTTAAAATCATTTGAAAAGCCCGATACATTGAATTGTGCTTCAGGACTGCATTATATATCTGAAGATGCCTTCTATAAACAGCTTGAAAAGGCACATAAAGAATATCTTGAGCAAAAGGCCAATGATTTTTTACAATACTATGATCCAAATAAGCTTCCGTCAGAGGCATGGAAACATGCACTCATCCTATCCATTTGGGATGGCCTTGGTATTTCACATAATCGGGAGCCTATGAAGCAAGCGGCATACAAGTGGCTTGCACATATTCAGCAAAAAAATGACATACCCTCTATTCATCAAATCCTTAATATTGCAGGCTTACAGAAAACACAAGCAAATTCCAGTAGCCCCTGGAACTTAAAATCAGTTCGCCCTGCTAATCACCCTGCAAAAAGAATACGACAAGCTGTTTGCATAAGCACTGCTATTCTAAACACTCCCTTTGATGATTTTTTGGAACCATCTATCATTCAGGAATGGGAACGGATATTATCTAACGCTTCCATTAAGAATACCGGGCGCTTTCAAATATTATATGGAACGGTATTTTTGCCTGGTGTATATATTTTAGGTAATCTTTTTGCCTATCAAAAATTATCTGATGAGGCTTTTACTGTCTGGAAAAATCTTAGAACTCCTGTCCCACGATCACTTCTTCAAGCTTTTGGCTCACTTCCATTAACAAATAAACGCTACCAAAAAAAGCTTGGTGCTATTCACCAACTCAGGGCATATTGCAAACCTGGTAAATGCTCAGAATGTTTTGTGCTAAAAAAAGCAATTCAGTCTTGATTGCTTTTCAAGTGCTTCCTATCTTTGGGGTCTGTCAATGAAAGCATTGCCCGGTCGTCTAATGGCAGGACAGCTGGTTTTGGTCCAGTCAGTGGGGGTTCGAATCCTCCCCGGGCAACACAATATAAAAGGATGACTTTATGGCCATCCTTTTCGTTTATTAAAGGAATTGATTCATTACCAATTTCAAAATTTGAACTGAAGGCCGCTACACGTGGACACTCCTCTGGCGATTTTTTCCGGTACAAGTAATCCGGCTTTAGCACGAGCAATTGCTGAAGACTACGGCGCATCCTTAGGGAATGTGACTATAAAAAAATTCTCAGATGGCGAGCAATATGTGAAGTATGAGCAGAGTATTCGTGGAGAAGATATATTTGTAATTCAATCTACTCCACCCCCTGGCGATAACATTATTGAGCTCTTGCTTTTACTGGATGCGGCTAAAAGGGCCTCTGTAAAAAGGGTTACTGCTGTAATACCTTATTTTGGATATGCCAGGCAGGATCGAAAGGATCAACCTCGTGTTTCCATTGGCTCTAAGCTTATGGCTAATTTATTGGTTAAAGCTGGAGCTGACCGTATTTTGACTATGGATTTACATGCGGCTCAGATACAAGGATTTTTTGATATCCCGCTTGATCATTTATATGCAAGCCGGGCTTTTATTGATCACTTTACTTCAAACCCTATTGACAATTTGGTAGTTGTAGCCCCTGATGTAGGCAGCCTGAAAATGGCCCGTGCCTATTCAAAAAAACTGGGAGCAAGTCTTGCTTTTATAGATAAACGCAGACCAAAAGCCAATGAGTCAGAAATTATGAATTTAATAGGGGAAGTAAGTGGAAAGAATGTGTTAATAGTCGATGATCTAATTGATACAGCCGGAACATTGACCAATGCAGCAGCGGCTCTTAAAGACCGTGGCGCTTTAAATATTATTGCAATTTGTACACACCCGATTTTGTCGGGGCCGGCGTATCAGCGAATTGAAGATTCGCCTATTGATGAAGTATTGGTTACGGATACAGTTCAGCTGCGCCAGCCTTCTGATAAGATTAAGGTTTTAAGCGTAGCGAATATTTTTGCTGAAGCGATTCAGCGTATCCACACTAACGACACTATCAGTGCACTGTTTGATAATTAATGATTAATGTAAACGCATTATGGCATACCCAGAATTAGTAAAAATCGAAGGAAAAGTAAGAGAGACCAGTAAGCAAGCGAATAAAGCATTGCGCGAGGAACTTCGCGTACCTGCTGTTCTCTATGGTCCTGAAGTTGAAGAGAACATTCACTTTTCTATCGATGAGTTGGAATTGGAAAAAATTCTTCGCACTCCAAGAACAAAATTACAGGAACTTACCGTTGACGGAAAATCATATAAAACCCTTCTGAAAAGAACGGAATTTGATCCGGTAACAGACCGTCCGCTACATGCTGACTTTTACGTATTAGCTGACGGAAACCCGGTATCTCTTCGCGTACCCGTTAAAATTACAGGTAACGCAAAAGGCGTTGTCGAGAATGGCGGGCGAGTTTTTCAACCATTGAAATTTGTAAGAGTTCGCGTATTACCAGAAGTGATTCCAGCTGAGTTTGAGCTTGACATTTCCCCGCTTGCCATTGGTCAATCCCTGCATATCTCTGATATAGACATGGAAGGCATTGTCCCTTTGGATGATCCGGGCAGAACAATTGTCACAATACGTCCTCCAAAAGGAGCCGACTTCCTCGAAAACCTCGTTGCTGGTATTCAGGATGATGCAGAAGAAGAAGTGGTTGCTGAAGATGAAGAATTAGCTGAAGGTGAAGTTGCTGAAGGCGAGGAAGCACCTGAAGGTGAAGAAGGAGAAGATGATTCTGAACAAAGCAAAGAAGAATAATTACCTTCAACTTCTAAATTAAAACCTTGGTTTGAGCCTAACATGTCCCTTATAGTTGGATTAGGAAATATTGGGACAAAGTATGAAGGTACAAGACACAATATAGGTTTTGAAATAGTAAACGCTGTTGCCGAAACTTTATCTATCGCATTTGGCCCGGGTGACGGGCCATTTGTGGTTGCAGAAGGGAGGCACCGGGGTCGCAATGTTACCCTAATTAAGCCAACCACTTATATGAATAGAAGTGGTTTAGCTGTAAAAAAAGCACTGTTGAAATATAAAACTGAACAACAGGATTGCTTGATCATTTACGATGATCTCAATTTGGATGTTGGAGATATTCGGCTCAGACCCTCTGGTAGTGCCGGAGGACATAATGGCATTCAGGACATTATTGATAAATTAGGTAACCGAGATTTTCCTCGTTTACGGTTTGGTATTGGAAGTGATTTTACTCGGGGCAGACAAGTCGAATTTGTGCTCTCCCCTTTTAATAACTCCGACCAAAAATATTTGGAACAAGGAATTCAACAAGCACATGATGCTGTACTTCATTTTGTTCGGGAAGGCATCAATAATACTATGAACCAATTTAACTAAATACCCAAATCACGGGATAAATCAATCATAACTAACGCAATCGGAACTATGCAAACAATTACGTATTTGATACCGGTGGCAGGGGTGCTCGCGCTCTTGTACACTATTTTTAAGACTTCTTGGGTTTCTAAACAGGAAATCGGGACGGAGAAAATGGAGCGCATCAGCAAGCATATAGCTTCAGGTGCTATGGCCTTCCTTAAAGCTGAATATAAAGTACTTTCCATATTTGTAATAGTTGTTGCTATTATACTTGCATGGAGTGCTGATCCAGCTGTTTCAAGCTGGATGGTTGCAATATCATTTATAGTAGGTGCTATTTGTTCCGGACTTGCCGGTTTTATTGGAATGAAGGTTGCTACCAAAGCGAATGTCCGAACTACGCATGCAGCCCGAACAAGTTTGGGTAAAGGTCTTGAAGTTGCTTTTGCCGGCGGTTCTGTAATGGGACTTGGAGTTGTAGGGCTTGGTGTTTTGGGACTCTCCCTACTTTTTATTGGTTTTGGAAGTTACTTTGGCCTCGAAGGAGCTGCTGCTGTAAATAAAGTTCTTGCCATTGTGACCGGCTTCTCATTTGGGGCCTCTTCTATTGCGCTATTTGCTCGTGTGGGTGGAGGTATTTATACCAAAGCAGCTGATGTTGGTGCCGATCTTGTAGGAAAAGTGGAAGCTGGTATCCCGGAAGATCATCCGCTTAATCCTGCAACTATTGCAGATAATGTTGGTGATAACGTAGGCGATGTTGCCGGTATGGGCGCGGACCTTTTTGAGTCCTATGTAGGATCTATTATTGGTACTATGGTTTTGGGTGCCGCGTTTATGTCTATACCTGAATGGAGCGATAACTTTAACGGCCTCTCTGCTGTACTGCTACCCTTAGTGCTCGCCGGAACCGGAATTTTGACTTCTATCATGGGTACTTTCTTTGTACGAGTTAAAGAAGGGGGAAATCCACAATCTGCACTGAATATTGGTGAATTTGCTGCTGCTGCCGTAATGCTTGTTGCTTCTTATTTTATCATTGACTGGATGCTTCCTGCAGAATGGACCTTTAATGGTCAAAACTTAACCTCTCTGGGTGTCTTCTGGGCTACTATATTTGGCCTTGCTGCTGGACTTTTGATCGGACTTGTAACCGAACATTATACCGGAACCGGTACAAAACCAGTTTGGTCTATTGTTAAGCAGTCTGTAACTGGATCTGCTACCAATATTATTGCAGGTGTCGGTGTTGGAATGATCTCAACTGCAATTCCTATTATTATTATTGCTGCTGCAATTATCGGGGCATATCATTTTGCAGGACTTTATGGAATTGCTATCGCAGCTGTAGGTATGCTCGCAAACACAGGTATTCAACTTGCTGTTGATGCATATGGTCCAATTTCAGATAATGCCGGAGGTATTGCTGAAATGTCTGAATTACCAAGTGAAGTTCGTGAGCGCACCGATAAGTTGGATGCTGTTGGAAACACAACTGCGGCTATTGGTAAAGGATTTGCGATCGGTTCAGCAGCCTTGACTGCTCTCGCACTTTTTGCAGCCTTCATCACCGCTTACGAAACGGTGAACCCTGGGGTAACCATTTCTATCAACGTAACAAATCCATTTGTTATGGCTTCCCTATTTGTTGGTGCTATGTTACCATTCTTATTTTCTGCACTCTCTATGAATGCAGTAGGTCGTGCGGCAATGAGTATGATCGAGGAAGTGCGTCGTCAGTTCAAGGATATTCCTGAACTTACCGAAGCTCTTTCTGCCATGAACCGAAACGAAGGCAAGAAACTTGCTAATTGGTCTGATGATGACCGCAAGATCTTTGAAGCTGCCGATGGTAAAGCAGAGTATGAGAAATGTGTCGAGATCTCGACAACTGCCTCTATCCGAGAAATGGTTGCACCTGGACTTTTAGCCGTTATTGTACCTGTTGCCTTTGGTTTTATAGGAGGACCTGAAATGTTAGGCGGTCTTCTTGCTGGTGTAACTTCTGCTGGTGTTTTAATGGCACTTTTCCAGTCTAATGCAGGTGGTGCATGGGATAATGCCAAGAAGATGATCGAAGAAGGCGTGACCATCGACGGGGTTGAGTACGGCAAAGGTTCAGAGCCTCACAAAGCCACTGTTGTAGGTGATACGGTAGGAGATCCCTTCAAGGATACTTCTGGTCCTTCCCTGAACATCCTGCTCAAGCTAATGTCTGTTGTTGCACTTGTTATTGCAACCATGATCTAAGCTTAAAAGCTAATATTTTCAAGCCCCGCATTTAAATGAAGTGCGGGGCTTTTTTGTTTGATATATTCAATAAAATTGGATCAAATGACTGATATGAACACCGATATTTTCAAACTAATATTTCATCACGACCAACGCCTCGATAAACTTGCAGAACGCAATACTCATGAGAATCCAAAGGTAATGGAATCCTCCCTTGAAGATTTCATGAAGCCTGACCCAACCTATTCCAAATTCTATATTACCGGAACTGACCTTGCCAACGAGCGATTTGGGCTAAATATGCTTTCTGCATATGATGAAGTGATCGCCGCACTGGAAACTGCTTTCCCAAATAAGAACATATTCACCCAGAAAACTCAATTTCCTTCAATCCAAAAAGCCATTCAAGACCTGAAGCTTGGAGAGGTTTTCATCCTGACAGATAAAGAGCAAATTGATCTCGATATTTCAACTTTGCATATTGATGTAAACTCCAACGTTGGTCACCTTAAAGAGGAATTGAAGAACGCCCTTGAAACCGGGTATATAGTTGTATACAAAGAACAAGCAAAGGATGGCTTTGACCTGCATATGTTCTCTAAGAAAAATGTGTATCGAGACCTGTTTTTTCCTCTCCAAAAATTAGTACCCGAGCATTATCGCTTTTTCAGCATAAACGGAAAAAAATTCAGATCTGAAAGGCACTTTTATTTTGAGACCTGGACCTTAGAACAGCCTCCTCATGGTTTTGAAGAAGTACACCCTGAGTCTGTTTTATAATTTTTAAATTGAATTGCAATAAACACAAGTTGCGCTGATCTCAAAGATATTTTAGGATCAAAAACATATCTCAGTTTTAGCATTCTGTTCTCTTGATCGTGTACCGTCAAGTTCTAACTGAGATATTATTGCTATCCCAAACATTGGATTTTAGAAATGTTATCTTCCTCAGAAATTTTTATATATGACTTTCCCGGAAAAACTTAAAACCTCGGTTTCAACGGCCCGATCTGCATTATGTGTGGGATTAGACCCTAACCTTGACCTGTTGCCTCAACCGATCAAAGACCGTTTTGAAAGTCCTGAGGAACAGGTTGCCTATTTCTGCAAATTAGTGATCGATTATACCTCCCAATATTGTGCCGCCTTTAAACCTAATCTGGGATTCTTTGAGGCTTTAGGTCCTGACGGGCTTTCAGTTTTTGAAGAAGTGATCAACCATATTCCTGAAAACAAGATCATTATTGCAGATGCCAAGCGCGGTGATATTAGCTCTACTGCTGATCACTATAAAAAAGCTTTTTGGGATAAATTTGATTTGGATGCCATAACTTTGAATCCCCTTATGGGCTTCGAAACGCTTGAGGCTTTTTCGAAAGATGAAACCAAAGGAATTTATGTACTCACTTTGACCTCTAATCCCGGTGCCTCAGATTTCCTCAAGCAACCTTTCTCTGGATTCCCTATGATGTCGCAATTCATCGCAGATCAGTTAGCAAAGAGATCAGCTCATTCTAAAACTCACTTAGGTATGGTAATTGGGGCCACGCAAGCGGAAGAAGCAAAAAGTGTTATATCAAATCACCCTAATGCAGCCTTGCTGATCCCAGGTATTGGCGCACAAGGCGGATCCATTTCCGAACTGGCAAAGTCACTAAAAAATCATCAAGGTATTCCATTAATTAATTCCAGCCGGGGAATTATATACGCAGGCAAAGATGAAGGGGACTGGCCCGAACATGTGGCCAACGCAGCAAAATCTATGAAACTAAAATTGAATCAGATCACGAGTCAGTATGTCTAAGAAACCGGAAGTTATTGTTTATACCGACGGAGCCTGTAGCGGAAACCCAGGTCCCGGAGGCTGGGGCGCTGTTTTACGATGGAATGGAAAGGAGAAAGAATTATCCGGGGGAGCATCTCAAACCACTAATAACCGAATGGAAATGCAGGCAGTTATTGAAGCGCTAAATGCGTTAAAAAAACCTTGTCTGGTGAAAATCCACAGCGACAGTGCTCTCATCATCAATGCGTTTACCCAAGGATGGATCAAAAGCTGGCAGAAACGGGGCTGGCGTAAATCCAACAAAAAACCGGTGGAGAACAAGGAATTATGGCAGCAAATGCTGGAAGCCATGAAGCTGCATGAAGTCCACTGGATAAAGGTGAAAGGACATGCGGGAATTGAATTAAACGAGCGAGCGGATCGATTGGCAGTTTCTGCTTCGCAGAAAATTCAAAATTAGAGATTCAAAATTTAAAATTGCCCCGTCCCCAATTTTAAATTTTTCATTTTGAATTTTTAATTCACGATAGTGAGGAAAAAGGTACCATATCTAAATCATCAAACTGCCCCAGTTCTGCCTTCATTTTTCCGGTGATGGCAATCATGGCAGCGTTATCGGTGCAGTAGCTTATTTTTGGGGAATACAGTTGCACCCCCATCTCTTTTGCCATTTTCTGTGATCTGTTACGAAGCAAGGAATTCGCTGAGACTCCACCGGCCAATAGCACGGTATGCACTCCGGTTTGATTGATCGCACGCTTTAATTTTTTCACTAATACTTCCGAAATTGCAAACGCAACACTTGCACAAATATCGTTTATGTGCTCTTGAACCCATTTATCCTCTTTATCCTGCAGATAATACAATACACTGGTCTTTAATCCGGAAAAGCTAAAATCGAGCCCTTCGTGAAGTAGTGCTTGGGGAAATTTGTGAAATGTGGGGTCTCCTTTTTTTGCCAGCTTATCCACGTGTGGTCCGGCGGGATAAGGTAACCCAAGTAGTTTCCCGATCTTGTCAAAAGCTTCGCCGGCCGCGTCATCACGCGTTTCACCAATAATTTCGTGTTCGAATGGAGATTTGACGTGTACCAATTGCGTATGCCCACCTGAAACGGTCAGTGCGATCAGCGGGAACTCCGGTTGGTGGTCGATGAAATTAGCATAGATGTGGGCATCCATGTGATTCACCCCAATAAGCGGAATATTTCGGGAAAGTGCGATTCCTTTGGCAAAGCAAATTCCCACCAATAACGAACCGAGTAATCCCGGGCCTTGTGTAACAGCTATGGCTTCAATTTCATCTAAAGAAGTATTTGATTCTTCGAGTGCCTGCTCAACGGTTTGAGTAATCGTTTTTTGGTGAGCCCGCGAAGCTAATTCCGGAACAACTCCCCCAAATTTAAGGTGTATAGACTGGGAAGCAATGATATTGGATCGGATTCCTTCGTCAGTCAAAATCGCGGCTGAAGTATCGTCACAAGAAGATTCAATAGCTAAAATTTTCATGCTTCAAAGATACAAATGTTGGGCTTGAAAGGCATGAGAAATAGAAAGCAGATGACATGGATTGTGCTGACCTTATCTGATTGTAATTTAAACATTGAAAAACAATAACCGTCCATCACCTCGCCCTCCTAAACTCAGACATTTTCATCCTATTCAAACGGGGCGAAAAGTTGGATTAGCAATTATGCCTTTTCATTCATCAGACCGCTGATGCACTTTACTCCCATCATAATATTTCCCGGACCGGTTAGACGAGGACCGGGTGGGGCCAAGTAAAGTCATTCACAAAAAACCTGCGATTATCCACTATATCCGTATCATCTGCGTTCCATTCCACAGTTAAACTACGAAATAAAAAAATCCCGCTTCGGAAAACCAAAGCGGGATTTAAAGTTTATCGACGATCAATAAGAAAACTCAACTTACTTTTTTTCGTCTTCGTCATCTACAACTTCATAGTCAGCGTCAACGGCATCTTCGCCTTCGTCTTCAGACTCTGCTGAGGAAGCTTCAGCTCCGTTGGCGCCAGCTGCTGCAGCACCTTGAGCTCCTGCTCCTGGACCGGCAGCTCCACCAGCGGCTTCTTCCTGAGTTGCTTTATAGATCTCTTCAGAAGCTCCAGACCAAGCTTGATTTACCGCCTCAATGGCTGAATCAATCTCATCCATGTTTTCTTCTTTATGCACTTTTTCAAGGGTTTCAATAGCCCCTTCGATTGCAGTTTTATTCTCATCAGAGATCTTGTCACCGTATTCATCAAGCTGCTTTTTAGTAGAAAAGATCAGGCTGTCAGCTTCATTGAGCTTCTCAACTTTCTCTTTGATCTTTTTATCTTCTTCAGCGTGCTCTTCAGCAGCTTTTTTCATTTTTTCGATCTCTTCGTCACTAAGTCCTGAAGACGACTCAATACGAATACTTTGTTCTTTTCCGGTTCCCTTATCCTGGGCTTTAATATTCAGGACACCATTGGCATCAATATCAAATGTAACTTCGATCTGTGGTACGCCACGTGGTGCCGGCGGAATTCCGTCTAAGTGAAAACGACCAAGTGTACGGTTGTCCTGAGCTTTTGCTCGTTCACCCTGCAATACATGAATCTCAACGCTTGACTGATTATCAGCAGCGGTAGAAAACGTCTGTGACTTACTTGTAGGGATCGTACTGTTTGATTCAATGAGAGGAGTCATCACACCACCCATGGTCTCAATACCAAGAGTAAGAGGTGTTACATCCAATAGTACCACGTCATCAACATCACCAGACATGACACCACCCTGGATAGCAGCACCAACTGCAACCACTTCATCTGGGTTTACGCCTTTGCTTGGATCTTTGCCAAAGAACGCTTTTACTTCTTCCTGAATTTTTGGAATTCGAGTTGAACCACCTACCAAGATTACCTGGTCAATATCACTCTTACTAAATCCAGCATCATCCAGCGCTTTCTTGCAAGGATCGATAGAACGTTTCACCAAATCGTCAACCAATTGCTCAAACTTTGCACGGCTTAGATCAATATTCAGGTGTTTTGGCCCTGAGTCGGTAGCTGTAACAAATGGCAGATTGATATTTGTTTTTTGTGAACTGGAAAGTTCAATTTTAGCTTTTTCCGCAGCATCCTTAAGTCGCTGCATGGCCATTGGATCTTTCCGCAGATCTATGCCCTCATCTTTCTTGAACTCATCCGCTAAGAAATCAATAATGCGTTGGTCAAAGTCATCGCCACCGAGATGTGTATCCCCATTTGTGGATTTTACTTCAAAAACACCATCACCAAGCTCAAGAATGGAAACATCAAATGTACCTCCACCGAGGTCATAAACAACGATCGTTTGATCATCATTTTTCTTGTCTAATCCATATGCCAGCGAGGCAGCTGTTGGCTCATTGATAATTCGTTTTACCTCAAGCCCGGCAATTTTACCTGCCTCTTGTGTTGCTTTCCGCTGGGCGTCATTAAAATAAGCAGGAACAGTGATCACTGCTTCGGTTACTTTTTCGCCCAAATATTCTTCCGCTGTTTGCTTCATTTTTTGAAGAACCATTGCCGAAATTTCTTGCGGGGCATATTTGCGATCTTCTATTTGTACACGTGCAGTGTCATCATCACCTTTTACTACTTTATATGAAACCTGCTTGGCTTCATCTTTTACTTCACTGAACATCCGTCCCATAAAGCGCTTCACGGAAGCCACTGTTTTGTCCGGATTGGTGATCGCCTGCCGTTTTGCAGGAGCACCCACCAATCGCTCTCCATCTTTAGAGAAAGCGACTACAGAAGGTGTAGTTCTTCCACCTTCACTATTTTGTATCACTACGGGCTCTCCGCCTTCCATTACGGCAACGCATGAGTTGGTTGTGCCTAAGTCAATTCCTATAATTTTTCCCATTGTTCTATTCTATTTACTTTTGTTGTTATAAATATTCTTTCGTTTTATTTGACCGGAATGGACTCTGAATCTTTCAACGCCTCTGATTTGGGCATCGCAATCGTCAAAACACCATTCCTGAAGCTTGCGGAAACTTCCGCAGCATTAACGTTTTGAGGAACAGCAAACGCACGGGCAAAAGCACCGCGTCGTCGTTCCTGTCGCTTAAATTCTTCGCCATCACCTGTGGTTATTTCACGTTCACCCTTAACAGTCAAAACGTTATTTTTGAGTGAAATACCAATTTCTTTTTTTGATAATCCGGGGAGATCTATTAAGATTTTGAATTCGTTTTCACTCTCTACTATGTCACAATCAGGTGCAAAGTCCTTTTCTTCGTTAGCCAGTGGCACCACTTTTTCTACAAATTGCTGAATATCTTTACCCAGCTTTGAAAGGTGCCTCTCTATTTCGATACCGAATTCAGTGAAATCTCCCATATATGAAATGGTTTGTTGTTATTTATAAATAGACATGCAATACCAATGCCAACATTAGGAGCAAAGAAGAAAACTGACGGAATGACCGACGTATTGTCAGAACCTTCGGAATATTGAATATCCAACAAGGAACATTCAACGCAGAAGCAATTTCTGATGGTCTGAAATTCGGCTCAGTTTGAATACAGACTGAAGTTTTTTAATTGGGATTAATGTGTTGGACGAAAAGAAGGTAGATTCTTAAACTTTAAAGAAAACTCTGTACAGATATTTTATCCAGGAGTTTGGTAAGATCAAACAGATATCTTGTGAAATATCAGTGCTACTTTCATTTGATTGATAATTAATATTCCTTTTTAATTATCAATGCCAAGAATCAGCTTTTTAGAAAAGATATTTATTTTGAAATAACATTGATTTCATCCCAAAAAGAAGGATAGGAAACAGCAGCACATTCTGCATCTTTGATTTTACTGACGGCCTTTCCTTTTAAAGACAGAACAGCAGCGGCCATTGCAATTCGGTGGTCATGAAAGGATTCGAATGTAGCTGAATTGAAAGTGAAATCAGGATCACCGTGGATGATGAGGCCGTCTTCTTGTTCTTCAAAATCGGCACCAACAGCTTTCAGCATTTTGGATATAGCCATGATGCGATCGGTTTCTTTATGTCGAAGCTCTTCCGCGCCAGATATAACTGAAGATCCCTCCGCGAAAACCATAGCCACTGAAAGAACCGGCAATTCATCAATGCAGTTAGGAATAATTTTAGGGTCTAACTCAATAGCTTTCAAATCAGAACCTTTCACAAGTATATCCCCGGCAGGCTCAGCTCCTTCCATGCGTTCATTGTGGATGGAAATATCGGCCCCCATATCTCGTAAAATACCAAGTAAAGCATTTCGGGTAGGATTAAGTCCCACATTTTTGATCTGAATTTCAGCATTCATTTGAATAGTGCCGGCAACAAGCCAAAATGCGGCGGCCGAAAAATCACCGGGTATGGTATAACTTTGATTGGGTATTTCGTTTGCCAAACTTGCTGATATAATTTTCCGATCCTGAACTAATTTTTGATCTAAGTTTAACAACCGTTCGGTATGATCGCGGCTGGGTAACATTTCAATTACCTGCGTATCATCTTGTCCAAATAGACCCGCTAAAAGTATACAGGACTTCAATTGAGCACTTGGTATGGGTAGTTCAAATTTAATGGCTTTCAACGGTTCATTTCGATTTATAAAAAGCGGGGCATATTTACCATTACGAGCTAATATATGAGCGCCCATTTTCTCCAGGGGATGAATGATCCGCGTCATATCCCGTTTGCTCAATGATGGATCACCAATCATTTTTGCTGATATTCCTGCTCCGGCCAATACTCCTGATAGCAGCCGCATTGCTGTACCAGAATTTCCGCAATCAAGGTCATTTTCTGGGGTTTTAATTTTATGGCGACCCGTTCCTTTAATAATCAGTTTTTCTTTTTCCTGTTTAACAGACGCCCCTATATTTTGGACACATTTCAATGTGCTTTGCGGATCTTGGGCTTTTGAATAATTTATCACTTCAGATGAGCCCTCATGTAACAATGAAAAAATTGCAGCCCGTTGCGAAATAGATTTGTCTGGAGGCACCGATATAGATCCTTGTAACGAAGGTGATGGTAAAATTTCTTTTATCATGAATCTGCTTGATTTAGCAATCGCTGTGCTTTTTGTTCAGCTGTTGTTCCTGGATATCGAGTAATTATTGCATTTAATGTATTCATAGCCTCGCCCTGATTGCCCAACCGAATATGACATTCTGCGCTTCTAAACATCGCTTCAGATACCCACGTATCAAATGCTTCAAAAAGCACGCTTACGCGGCCAAATTCTTCAATTGCAGCACCATAATTTTCCTGTAATTGATTTACACGGCCTAAATAGTACTGTGCTTCTGCCCCTATCTCAGTACTGCTGCTCTCTGCAATGGGTGCAAAGTAATTTCGAGCTTCTTCATACCTCTTTTCCTCTATGGCTACTTTACCAAGTCCCACTTTTGCCGAGTTACTATTGGCATTTATACTCAATGCTGCCTGATACTCTTCTTTTGCCTGTTCTATATTATTGAGTGCAAGATTCGCATTCCCCATTCCCACATAGGCTTCCTGACGATATCGACTGGCGGTTTCCAACAATTGGTCATAGCTATCATAAGACCGTTGAAAATCTCCTTGATCAAAATACAGCGTACCAAGTGAGATCAGCGCTGATGCTGCAAGGTCATCATTTGGATATTCATTAATGACACTCTCATATGCATTGATAGCATTGTCGACTTGTCCAAGTTGTTTATAAGCTTCTGCCAGATTTGAGTAGGCTTCAGGTCTCAGTTTGTCTGAGTTCGTGATCCTTAGATACTGGCGAAATTCCCGCACTGCATTTTTATAATCCCCGGATTGAAATACATTCAACGCTTGTCTGTACCTGAGCTGGTCGGCAGTGGAACTTGTAGGATTATCATTTAAAAATTCCTCCAATATCACAGAACTACTATCTGATTCCCCAGCCGATAATTGAGCATACTGAATCCCATTGATAGCCTCAATGATATACTCGCTCCTGGGATACTCAGCCAGTACTTGTTTATAGGCTTCGATTGCGCGGTTAAAATCACCTGCATTATAATAAGCATCCCCAATATTGTATTGCGAGCGTGCCGCCCATTCCGTTCCGGGATATTTCTCTATAACCATTTGAAACTCCTCAATTGCCTGCGAATAATTATTTGTATTCAAGTATATATACGCAATATTATATTGAGCTTGCTCACGGAGCCGACTGAAGGGATAGATCCTAAGCGTTTTTCTGAAATTTGAAACGGCTTCAAAGGTCCTTCCAGCCCGGTAATAGCTGTTTGCGATCTGGAACATAGCATAATCTCCACCAGGTTCAGCCCCAATTGCCTTATTATAACTTGATATTGCCTTTCGGTATTCACCCAGGGCGTAATATGCATCTCCTATTCGAAGTTGTGTATCTGTGTTGTACGGAAAAAGCTGAATGTCCGGAGCCTCATACTTTTGTAGAAATCTTTCTAAAGGTTCAACTGCATTCTGATACTGTCCCATTTGGAAATAACTCCAGCCCAGTGAATACAAAGCTGCCCCCATCATCTCATTGTTCGTAAAATTATCGGTGAAGGTCTTAAATCGTTGAGCTGCTCTTCCGTATTGCCCCATTTTATAATAACTATCTGCACTCCAGAACAGCGCTTCTTTTCCTATCTCTGTTTCAGATGTCTCTGCATAAACTGCCTCAAAAATAGGTTGAGCTTGCTCATATGCCTGATTTCTATACAATATCCATGCTTTCTGAAAACGCGCCTGCCGCTTTAGGGCGGGGTCAATATCACCAACTTTTTCAGCCTCTTCAAAAGCCTGTACGGCGCGGGTATACTCAGCGTTTGCAAAATAGGCTTCACCTAACAATGTAAATATCTTGCCAGGGTCTTCCAGTTCCATATCATTGCGAACTAAGCCCAGTAACACATTGATTGCTTCATCATATCTCGAAGCTTGATAAGCCGATACAGCCCATTCATAATACGCTTTTTCTACCCAAAGCCCCTGTTCATACCGTTCTCCAAATTCCCTAAAAGTCAGAATTGATTCACGATATTGAGCACTAAGTTTCTCATTTACTGCTTTGTAATAAAGTGCTTTTCTTGCGATTTCGTCTTCACCTATGGCTGCACGACCAAAGGACTCTGCGGCCCAGTGATAAATTTCTTGTTTATGGTATACCCATCCCAAACCATAGTGTGCTATCCGTTCCTGATCGGTACCCTTAGTCATGTTTATATAACGCAAGTATGATTTTGAAGCTTCATCATATTGTTCCAAATAGTTCTGACTTTCGGCAATCAGAAATACGGCTTTTTGCAGAGGTTCATCCAATAAATATGGAAGAGCATTTTGTAAAGCTTCTATCGCTTCTTCGTACTTTGCCTGCATATAATATGACTCTCCAAGTGCCGTGCCAACACTTCGGGTCACCTCTTTATTGGGATATCGTTCTTTAAGGACTTCAAAGGCAGAGGCCGCCGTTTCAAAATGTCTTTGTGTTAGATATAAACGTCCTCTTGCATACAGTGCTTTTGGCGCCCACTCTGATTCTGGATAATCGTTTGCAAGCTCCATAAAATAACGGCGGGCATCGGAATAGTCTTCATTTTCAGCAGCAGCTTCAGCAATCCAGTATCTTGTCTCTGCTGCTGTCTTGTCTGGCATCCAGGAATCAATTGCTTGTTCATAATATTGGATGGCCTGTATATAGCTGCCATCCTTAGTAAATCTATGACCAAGATCTTTTAAAAGCATTTCAGCAAATTCACTTCCCGGATATTGGAGAATAAAATCCTTGTAGTGTGATTCTATTTTGGAGGAATCAGCCCCTGTTTTTGATCGTGCGAGGTAAAAATTGGAAGTGATTTGCAGTTCATGATCGGGATAATTCCGATTAAATTGCTCAAATTGGCGAATAGCTTCCTGAAAATACCCTTGTTCAAAAAGATCCAGCCCTCTTTCATATGACTGAATTTGAGGTTTTTGAATTTCCTGGGCTGAAATTGGAATTAACATCAGGAAAAAATAAAGAATGGTAAGAAGGCTACTTTTCAGAGCGAGGCGCATGTAACTTAAAAAGGCTAATGAAGGTTAATAGTTACTTCTTATATGTCAAGATAGCGAATAAGTTCATCTGCGCGTTCCGAAAAGTTTTCTTCCAGCGTCTCACTGTTTGCTTCAGATAAGATCGTATACCCAAAGCGTCGTAGACTTGAACTTATGATGGATGAATCCTCTAAATTCAACTTGATCGAAATTCGATATGACATATGGTCTGCATCCGGTTGCTGAACCGCGACACCCAATATTTTTGCGCCTTCCATCTCAATAATTCGCACCAAATCCGATAACGTAAAGTCGTTTTGTTTTAACTCTACTGTGATGACTGAACCAAAGCTTGACAGATTAAAAAGCTCTCCTAAAGCAGAAAGAACATCTTTCTTTTTAAGCATACCTTCAAACATCATATTCTTACCTACAACAGGCAGGAGATATAACTCCTTTGCTAACATTACTCTTGAGGCTTCAAAAAGGTGCTGATGGGTTGGAACTGAAATGGGCTCACCAAGTTTGAGGTCTTTCAATTTAGTTTGTTCATCCACTATCTCGATCAACCGATCTAATGAAGCCATTCCTTTGAGCCGACCTTCTTCATCGATTACAGGTATACGGGTAGTGTGTAATAAATCGATACGTAAAAGTGCTGCTTCCACGGTATCATTTTCCCTTAATGGGGATATTTCTCTATTTGTGATTTCAAGTACTAACATATGTTATACAACTTCGCCGTTGGCACCAATAGTATCGAGTAAATGGGATAATTGCTTATAATCCTTTTTAGCAATACTAAAAGTTAATTTTACATCTGTTCCTTTATAGGTTTCATTTTCAACATTGGCTTTTTCATGAATAAAAGCAACTGCTTTATATTTTGAAACTGGAATTTGCATTGAGTGTCGGCTGTAATCCAACTCTATCATCTCTTCTATGCTGTTTTCGAGTTGTTTCAACCCTATTCTTTGCTCTGCGGAAACAAAAACCGCATCAGAATATTCCCGTTTCATCTCAGATACCTGCTGAGCATCCATTTTATCAACTTTGTTGAACACTAATATGGTCCGTTTATTCGTAGCCTCTATGTCTTTGAGTGTTTCTTCTACCACTTCAATATATTCGTGGGCCATTTTCGAGGACGCATCAACCACATGCAACAAAATATCAGCTTCACGTACTTCATCTAAGGTAGATTTAAAACTTTCCACTAAATTATGGGGTAGTTTTCGGATAAATCCTACCGTGTCAGACAGCAATACGGAATGGTTTTCCATTTCGTGCCGGCGAACGGTAGAGTCGAGTGTAGCAAATAGACGGTTCTCGGCAAATACCCCTGTTTCGGTTAATGCATTCATCAGTGTTGATTTACCGGCATTGGTGTATCCGACCAGCGATATACGCGTCATTCCCTCACGGCCCTTCCTTTGGGTGGTACGCTGTTTACCAAGTTTCTCCAGTTTATCTTTTAATACCGCAATTCTTCGGCCAATCAATCTGCGGTCAGTCTCAATCTGTGTTTCTCCAGGGCCCTTTGTACCGATACCCCCTTTTTGTCGGGAAAGGTGAGTCCAGTAGCGGGTTAATCTGGGTAGTAAATATTCAAGCTGTGCTAATTCAACCTGGGTTTTAGCGGCAGCTGTTTTAGCACGGGCAGCAAATATATCCAGGATCAAGGCGCTGCGATCTAATACTTTCGCATCCGTCGTTTTTTCAATATTTCGTAATTGCGTGGGAGAAAGGTCATCATCAAAAATTACCGCATCAATCCTTTGTTCTCCCATAATGCGTTTTAATTCATTTAATTTACCCTTTCCTATATATGTGGAAGGATCAGGATGAGTTTTGTTTTGAAGTATTTTTTCAATAGGTGTTGCCCCAGCAGTATCTGCTAAAAGTGCAAGCTCCTCCAAATATTCTTCGGCCTGGAATCGGGTAGTTTCGGGCCCGTAAAGTCCAACCAGAGCCACTCTTTCTTTCTCTAAATCAGAATTATTTACGTCGTCTAACAAATGGTTGTGTCTTAATTAATCTTCTTGAATTCTCTTGATATCGATATTTGGGAGTGCCAATCCTTCTATCTCGTTATCCAATTTTAAAGATACAATTTTTTTTACTGCTTTATATTTGCTTTGCGGAACAAATAACTTTAGTTGTTTATATCCTTCTGTGAGGCTCTTGTCCATCTCAGAATAGTTAAACAAATATTCTACGCCATTTGGTTTCGAATATTCTACATAATCTAAAATTTGGAACCACGGGATGGTTTGGGAAGGCTCATTAATATTTTTGACGATGCCATGGTCTGTTATATAATATTTTGAAGCAAGATAGCTTGATATAAACCACATACTGCCAATCCAAAGGTAAGCCCAAAAAATGGGATAACGAGCGGTATCCTCTTGCCAAAAAACCAATATCGATAGAGCACCAATTAACCCCAGAAAAAACGTAGCGAACAGTGGATATCCTTTCAATTTACCGGCACGCCAACTAATTCGCACATTTCTAAGCCGTAATTTATTTTGGTAGGAGTATACCGCCAATAAGGTTGAAGCTATTGTAAAAATCAGGATCACTATCCTGAAAAATATGGCCAGAATATCTTCCATTAGCTTACAGTTTCTGCTTTATACCACATTGATACCAATGTTTCAGTTATTAAAAATAAAAAGCCTGCCAACATAAACCAGTTCCAAATTTCTTTCCCAAACCCCGATGCCATGATTTCACCAGCCAGGTTCTCCTCATCTATTTCAGTTGTATTGATCCAGTTTATGTCGGCATCCTGAAACAGAACTTCCAGCCGGTCTTCATTAGTTTCCTGAAAGTCAGATTCTCTTACGGGTAAATTAGCAGATAAAATGTAGGTTCTATCTTGATCTGTTAGCGTAAACCAGCCAGGTTTCCACTCTGTAGCAGGATACCGAACCCGAATGCCTGCGGGCACTACATCCGTTGTTGGTTTTATGACATCATTTTCAGTTTTGATAACGACATCTTCAGCATCAATATTTCCTTGCCACACAAATTCATTACCAAGCTCATGATCTGCAAATCCACCACGGTCAGATGAGGCAGCATACAATAGCAAACGGTAATAAAATGGCGCGAAAAGGGGTTTAACAGCAAAGTTGGTCCATCCCGGGTCGTTTCCAAATGCTGAAACTACTAAAGTACCTTCACCTACTCGTTTTTCATGTACTGCGACATCACCATTATTCAAGTCCAGGAGATCGAAACTTGTACCAGAACCATTGGTTAAAAATTTGAAGTAATAATAAATATCTGGTGTTGTAAAACGTAATTCTTCATCCCCTTCTTTTTCAAATAACCCGGAAAATGCTGGATGGTCTTCCAATATCTCATCAGCCCGGGCTATAGACTTAAAAGAAGCATATTCTCCTTGCAATCCACCAAACCGACCTACGTTAAATTCCGATAAAAATGCGTTGTAGTTACTTATTGAACCTTTTTCAGATGGGAAAAACAAGATCCCTCCTCCATTTTGGGCGTAATCCTGCAGTGTTGAAAAACTGAATTCTGGAATTTCTTCAAGCCCATCTAACAATATGGTATCAAATTTTGATAAGTCTGCAGTTTCAAGAATATCAGGAGTTTCTTCTATGTATTTCAGCTGAGCATCATTTTCGCCGGCTGCACTAAGCATGGCCCCAGTATAAGAGATAAATTCGGGTGATGAGGTTTTGGGTTTTATCCAAAGGATATTTCTTCGCTCAGGAACCTGCACAGTAAAATAATGTACATTATCTGCTTGAAACTCGTCCCCCTCAATTACAATCTTACCTTTGGCTGAGCCAGTTTCAGAAGGGGCGATTTCAAAACTAAATATTTTGCTTTCATTGGCTGCAAGAGAGACTGAGTATTGACCTGCGTTCTCATCTTCAAATTCCAGTGATACAAATTGATTGGCTGCAGGTACTTCACTCTCATTAGTCAACTTTACATTTAATGTAAACGGAATATTGACACCTAACATATTTGTATTGGTACTGACTCCAGTTAGGACCGTATTTTGGACTTTCACTGCTCCAACATCTATCACGGTAAAACTCACATTTTCAAGATCCATACCTTGAAGTTCATGTAATTGTGTTTGCTGTCCATCTGTAATAATAAATATATTTTTCACCTGATAGGGGGCTTCACGAACCATCTCTACCATAGTAGTTAACCGGTCCGTAATAAAATTTCCAGCTGCAACAACCTCAATTTCGTTCACCGATCTGTTATAATTCCCTTTATTCAGGATAGTAGAAAGCCCGGATTCTCCATTGGTCGACTGCACTAAGAAACGATCTTCATCCTTTGCAGACTCAGCAATCTCAAGAGCAAGCCCTTTTGCCTGATCGATCAATGGCCCCTGAGAGCCAATGCGCGACATACTGATACTATTATCCAATAGAACGGCGTTGAGTGCAGGAGCCTGAGCGCTTCCCCCACCTGATAAAGCGGGTGGTAAAAATGGGCGAGCAAGAACTAAGGCGAGGCATATGATTGCTAATAATCTCAAAAACAACAACAAAAATCGCTTAATCCGTATTCTCTTGATGGTTGTATTTTTAAGTTCCTGAAAGAACGCTAAAGTTGAAAATGACACCTTTTGTGGCCTTCTTAAATTCAATAAATGAATAAGCAAGGGTAAGCCAACAGCTATAAGGGCAAATAAAAAAAGTGGGTTCAGAAAACTCATTTAGCGCTCAAAAATGTTACCTTTATTTTTTTTACGGGAACTTTTACCGATACTGGAAATTAGTCAATATAAACTGATACCTAAAACTGTTATACTCATTAATGCAACGTATTGCTACGCTAATCATTACCATTTCAGTCATTTTATGTATTACTGGCTGTTCGTCAGAGGCTGATATACACTGGACCAATCTGCTCCCACAAAACTCTTCAGTGATATTCGTTCCTGAACAAGGTGTAAATGTACAGGATCTGTCAGCAAAAGAATATGCCTCTTACCTCGATGACCTTGCCACTGCGTCCATTCAGCAAATCTCTGGCCTTAGTGTTGAGATCGAAAATCAATTTCAACTAATAGCCCTCGCTTTATATCCTTCTACCTCAACAGAGTCTGGGTTTCTTTGGATTGCCGATGCAGGAGGCACAAATCTTGAGGAGTGGGCCAAACGTTTTTATCAGCCTTTCACCCAAAATAACTACGAATTTAGTGGACATACCATTCATAAATTATTTTTTAATAATAATGAAATATTTGCCACCCAAATTGAATCTTGGCTTTTGATATCAGAATCAAGCCTGGCTATTGAAAATGCAATCAGGACCAGTAAAGAGCAAGCTCCTGCTATTCAATTTTCTAAAACTACAGAAAAAGGTACTTTCATCGTCAATACCCCAGAATTAGACCACTGGATTGAGCAATATGCTGAAGTTGCCTATCGCCCTGCATTACTAAACAAATTTGAGGGATCCAAACCATTTAGTTTATCAGAAATTGAACAGACGGACTCTGAGAGAAATATTCAGATTGATACCTTTTTGCCGTTAAAACCGGGAACCAAATCCCCGTTGATGGATGCCATTTCTTACTCTAATAAACCTGTCACTTTAGACCAACACATTGCTTCCACGGCAGCTGCTTTTGCCATTTTGCGGTTGCCTCCCCTTTCGGTGCCAGCTGAACCATTTGGAAATTTTATTTCGCCTCTGGATTCATTACTTCAACGAGAAATTGATACCTATCAGAATCTTGCAAACCAACTGGGAGATGAATTTGCATTCGAATCGTTTCCAGAATCAGGATTACTCTCTACAGGTGAGTTTTTGTTCATGCGAAAATTGCGAGATCGAAATGCGTTCCAACAACAACTAAATCAACTGGTTGACCGTGACTATTTATCACGAATTGATAATTCATATCAGGCAAGCAGTTCTATATTGGGCCAAATGATCGGTTCTGAATTAAGTACACTTCGGGATTTTTATATCGGATTCTCTAATGATGTTGTGGTAATCTCTAAAAGAAAAGGGTTATCCGAGAGCGTGAATTCTGACCGCATTCGTCGCAGAGTAATCTATTATGAGGACTCTTATTCCGAAATCAGAAATACAATGCCCGACGAGCTCAGTGGTTTTTTCTGGGGTGACTCAGAAAGGTTGATGCGGTTTCTAAATCCATATTTGAAATCGGATAACAATCTGGAGGCAGTATTGCGTCCATTTGATATTACCACATTATCTATGCAGAATCAGGGTGATGGCGTGGATGTCAAATTTAAAACTTACTCTAAAGAGGGTTCAGTTCAACCTTATGATGAGTTGTGGGTCGTGCCACTTGCAAATGCTGAAGTTACAGGAACCCCGGTATTAGGTAACATGATTGGAAGCCCTGCAGATGAAGTCATTTTCTCCACAGATAATGGAAGGATCTATGTTTTAGCAGCTGATGGCACTACTGCCATGCAAGCTTCAACGAATGGTGTAGCACCGATCGGTGGACCACAATTATACGACTGGTACGGAAATGGGTCTAACATCATATTTTTGGCTGCTGGTTCACAAATATTTGCCTGGAATGAGGCTGGTGACCTGCTTCCACAATTCCCCATTCAATTAAATGAACAAATTACCGCTCCCATTCTAATTCAGGATGTATTAAGAAATGGTGTTCCTGAAATAGTGGTAGCTACGGACGACCGAAAAATTCATGTACTCGATGCCCGGGGAGAAAATGTTCGGGGTTGGCCCAAAAACACAAATGCGATCATCCAATCTCAGCCCGTATTTGAAATAATGGACGGAACCTGGAGTATTTGGGCTTATGCTGAAAATGCTCTCCACAGCTGGCTTAGAAATGGCGATATCCGGCCTGGTTACCCGCAATTTGTAAATGCTCGTTTCAATGGTACTCCTGTATTATATGATAATCAGGTAATTGGTGGTGCTGCAGATGGGTATTTATACTCGGTAGGCACAGAACCTTTCTTCAACGATTCTCTTGCCACAATCATCACAGAAGATTCTATTTCCATACGCTCATTATATGTCTCAAACAGCGAATTGATGACTGTTTCTTTACAGGAAAATGTACTTCTGAAAGACTCTACTAATTTTTACAGGGAGGATCTGTTAGCTACCCAAAGCACTACTGGTTCTTTGTTCCTTTACAATTTGAATGGAACTCTCAGATTTACTCAGAGTTTGGGTCAGCCTGCATCTTCAACTTTCAGCCCAGCTTTATATGATATAAATGGAGATCTAAATCAGGAATTATTGGCTTTGGCTGATTTTGGGCGCCTTTATGCCTGGGAAGTCTTGACGGAAAAGCGACTGTATAACATCCCTACATCAGGAATGAAATATCCTTTAATTGCAGATCTAAACGGAGATGGGCAAAAAGAACTCATTGCTCAGACGCGCGAAGGTTTGCGCTGCTGGACTATAAATCAGAATTAAAATTTAAAGCTCATCCAAAAGGAATTTTATAAATACAGATTCAGAACTACATTTTAATAATCAAGCTATTTGATACTACCAGACTATATCAGCTAATGCTTCCTCAATTTCTTCGAACCTAAACTCAAACCCAGATATCTGAAGCTTTTTTGGCTGCATTCTTATACTATCAGTAACAGGTTTTGCAGATTCCCCCAGCACAATTCCCAAAACAAATTCCGGGACCCGAAAAACAGATGGCCGATTCATTTGTTCACCTAATGCACCTGCAAAGCTATTCATAGTCACAGGATTAGGAGCGCAAACATTATATGCACCTGAGAATTTTTCGTTATCAATTGGAAAAATAAGTGCCCGACATAAATCAGTTCGGTGCACCCAGCTCATGTACTGTTCACCAGATCCAACAGGACCTCCCACGAATAAACGAAATGGGGTTAACATTTTTTCAAGCGCCCCTCCGCCTTCCTCTAATACAATACCTATGCGAGGATTCACAACTCTTACCCCAAATTCTGAAGCTTTTTGGGAAGCCGCTTCCCATTTCTGACATACTTCTGCTAAAAAATCATCAGCTACTTTCGCTTCTTCACTTAGCACTTTATCTCCATTATCACCGTAAATACCAGAAGCAGAGGCTGAAACAAAAACTTGCGGTGGGTTATCTGCATTCCGCATTGCCTCAACTAATTTTTCCGTACTATTAACACGACTTTCCTGAATTCTTTTCTTCACTTCTGGACTCCAACGCTGGCCAAACAGGTTTTCACCCGCCAAATTGATAACTGCATCCATGGTATTCATTTGCATAGACAAATCATCATCCCAGCTTATGAATTCCTGATTTTTTGCTGACTCGTTCTCATATTTACCGGGATTGCGTGTCACAATTACCAAATTGTGACCTTCTTTTAAAAGCATCATGCGAAGTTCTTCGCCAATAAAACCGGTTCCCCCGGTAATCAAAATATTCATCCTCTTTTTGATTTAATTAAATTCATAAACAAAACCATTTGTTGAAGTATAAGCATTCACCGTATTGAAACTTTTATGAATGAAACTCTACTCCAATGCCTGGTTTATCCGTGAGTTGAATCTTGAATTCATTGTTCAATTGTAAACCAGTGAATGGATCATTTGAAATCAATAAATGTCCGTCAAGGTCCGCATAATTTGCCTCAAGGGCGATCATAGCACCAGCGGTGTTTGCAAGCGAACTTTCGATCATACATCCAATCATCACCTGTAGCCCCGTTTTTTTTGCTTTTTGAATGACCTCGCGTGCTCTAATCAAGCTCCCGATCTTCATGAGCTTAATATTTATAATGTGAAAAGCTTTTGCAACATCCTCAATGTTTTCAGCTCCTGTAAAACTTTCATCGGCACATAAAGGCAAAGGCGACCATTTTTTTAGCTTCTTCATTTGCCCAAACTCTGAAGCCGGCATCGGTTGTTCAATCAGCTCAATATTTTGTTTTGTGAGGAAATCAATTTCGCTTTTTGCCTGTTCGAGGGTTTTCCAGCCTTCATTTGCATCAATACGTAAAGGTTTATCAGTAACCTCCCGGATTGCAGTTATAATTTCACGATCTTTATCAGTTCCCAGTTTAATTTTATATATGGGATATTCCGAAGCTGCCTGAATTTTTTGCTGCATCTTTTCAGGGGTATCTATCCCGATAGTGTAAGAAGTTTCTGGCCCAACCGGAGAGGCATAATCCAACAAATGCCATAGTGGCTTACCATTTGATTTCGCCCACCAATCTAACCAAGCCATTTCTAAAGCAGCTTTTGCAGAATAAACGGGCGTGTGATTTATTTTATTTAACTTATCTGGAAGCTCTTTTGGGGTGACAATCTCATCTAAAAAACCATCAGGTATATTCTTAAAAAACGATCTTACTGAATCAGGTGATTCCTGATACCGGGCATTTGGACTTGCCTCACCATAGCCTGTGATACCATTTTTTGAAATCCTCAAAATAACCACAGGAACTTCAGATCGACTGCTTCTTGAAATGGTAAATACTTCTTTCAGTTTTAATGGAACAACTTGCCATTGAAGCTCAAAATGAGACATATCCCAATGTTTGTATGAAATGAATGTAAATGTAAACTGCGGGTGCGGCCAGCAATAATGCATCGAAACGGTCAAAAAAACCACCGTGGCCCGGTAAAATTGAGGAAGAGTCTTTAGCTCCCGCTTTGCGTTTTATTTTACTTTCTATAAGATCTCCAATAGGTCCGAATGTTCCGACCATAAGTATCAATGGAAGTCCAACTGAAATAGTGAAACCGGATTCCACAGGAACTGCATAGATGGCAATTATTAACCCAGCAAAACACCCCACATACCCACTTAAAAACCCCTCCCAGGTTTTATTGGGGCTGATGGAAGGAGCCATTTTCTTTTTACCGAATGATCTTCCCCCAAAATAAGCAAATATATCTCCACCCCATATCATCAATAAGGTAGCTATGGTGATCAAAAAACCGACTTGATCACTTCCGGTATCTCTAAGCAACATAAGGCATAAAATCCCAATGGGTGCATATAACCCTGCAAAAAAAGTGGTTGATAGTTTAGTTATGCTATCCTCTGTGGTATCGAACGTTTGAATTGCGATAAAGATGATCAATATTATCAGCCCAAATTCAAACGCATGGGGTATGAAAGGGAATAACATTACCCATAATCCAATTGAATAGGGGAAATAGGTATCGGTAGAGAGTTTTGAAGAGGCCATAAGCCGCATCATTTCCTGTTGTATAAAAAGGCCTATCAGTACCATCAAACCTATAAAATACCATCCACCTAACCACGTAATACTTATAAAAAAAATAGCTGCCGGTACTGCAAATATTACACGCTTTGCTAAATCGTTCAAAGCTACTCCTCTTCGTCTGAATCCAGATTGTAATCTGGCAGGGAGTCTTCCATATCAGCTAAAGCATTTCTGGCTTTTGTCTCAAACTCATCTGGTACATATAAGTAAACCATTGCCATTTCACCAACCGTTAAACTATATGCCCGGTCTCTTTTTGATAAAATATTTGAGGGAATCTTGAGGTTTGATAAATAATTTTTAACCATTTCAACTTCAAGTTCGGTATTTCCTTCCAGTATGCATACCCAGTTTTCAATGTCGTTGGGACTCGGGGCATTTGAGAAAAAACTCATAATGATTCTGTTTTCAAGCTTTTTAGATAATATAGTATTCCAACAGTTGCGACCATACTTAATAAAACCAAAAATACGGGAATATCCATATCCGGGCTGATTTGCTGGTCTAACATCTCCGGATAAAAGTTACTCGCAATCACCTGGCCTCCATTATTTACAAAATGAGCCACCATGGCTGGGATCAGACTGTCAGATATATAAGTGAGGTAAGCCAGGAAGACACCTAACGTAGCAAGTGGTAAAAAATTTGAAATTTGAAGATGATAAGCTCCAAAAATTGCACCTGAAATAAGTATTGCTGCTACTATACCCCAGCTTTTCTCAAAAGCACGCTGTACATAGCCCCTATACATCACTTCTTCACAAATAGCTGGTACTAATCCAATATGGAAAACGCCCATCAATAATACATTGTCTGATCTCAAAAAACTTGAGATCATTTCAGCCATCGTTCTCTGCATTTCAGCCATAAACTCAGGAACTGGTAAAAACGAGTTCAACCACCCTAAGAATAATATAGTTGGCTGTGCAACAATAAAAAGAATTGCTCCGATCAATGTAACGTGCCAGGTATTTTTAGTCAATTTAAGGCGAAGGAATTCCTTTCTCTCCCCTTTCACAGCATGTAGTTTTACGATCAATAGTGTTGCTAATCCCATGATCAAAATTTGCCCGGAGGAGTTGGCAAGAAATAATATTTCAAAATTGCTGGAAAGCTCATCCATCATTGTCATGGGATCCAGCGTTTCTGAGGTAACCAAAATTCCTGCCACTCCAACAATTGCGCCAACTATATTGAATGCAATTAGTGCAAATAAAACCCAGGCTACAGCTATACCCCAGTGGGAAAAACCATTCCGTTCTACCCAAGGGGTTACTGTAAAATCTTCATCCATCTTAGATTTGTTTTGGTAGCTATCAGTTTCTTGATTCATCAACAGTTATTACTCTTCAGAAGCAAATACCTTAGCTCCAATTAGTCCGGATATAACATTTACTATTCCAAGGCCTATAAACATGTACAAGGCTTCCATAAATATTGAGGTTCCCCCTTCAAGACTTGCAATAGCCTGTTCTTTAGCTTCTGCTGGCATTTGCATGGCTTCCATGTTCTGTATGTTCCAATCGATCAATGCTTCTTCGAACCCAGGGTCCAATAAATTCCATATCTCTCCGATGAGTACACTAAACACGGTAGCTACAGCACCAACTAATAACCCAATCAGTGCTCCTTTGCCAATTTTATATGTAATATCATATGCTTTTGCATAATGCCAGTTGGCGTATAAACCACCCAGGGCCCCAATTAAACATCCAATTAATGAAAACAATTGAGCAGAGCTAAAAAATGAACCTGATGGTTCTGAGCCCAATGTCATATAGCCGCCAATTAGTGAAAAAACCGTGACTACGATGGCTGTCAAAAGTGAAGCGATAATTACCGAATTCCAATAACTTGGGTTTTGCTGTTGTTCTTCCATTTGTTACTCCGATTTATTGATTGTGAAAAATTCATTAGCAAGTAATACTGCAATTGCTAATCCTAAAAAACCTCCCATTATGAGGCGTGAGTGTAAACTATTCGTCCAATATCCAAAATAGTTTCCTATTACATCCATTAAATTTAAGATAATAGCAATAATTAACCAGTTCTTTTCTTTGATATTTAACAAAGAACTAAAAATTCCAAAAAGAGGTAATAGAAGCCAACCAAAAAATAATAAGCTGTATATACCCAGACAGCGAGAACAAACGGCCATTTGGGCTCCATTGTAATCGAAAGAACGAGCCGCGTCTTGGTGACAAATTATTTCAAATACTTGATGTTGCCATGTTTTTAATGAGAAGGAAGTTTCAAAAAGTCCGGGCCCCAGTGAAGCTACAACCAAAAATAAGGTGCTTACAAGAACAGCAAAATACAACGCACGATTTTGAAAATTCAGGTTGTACACCATTCAGTTCGCGTTTTATTTCTGTTTTAACATTGATCTAATGAATGTATTTGGTGCTCTGCAAGGCTTTCTGGTATCAGAATGGGCAAAGCATAAGGTAACTTCGCCACGGACATGTATTTTTTTGGATTCAGTGGTTGTAATCTCATAAAATGTTTCTAATCTGACCGCTGGTTCTTTAAAAACCATGACCTTTATGAGCATTTCCTCATCATATAAAATGGGAGCTTTGTATTCTATTTCAGAATGGATCACCGGTAACATCACACCCGACTCTTCCAGCTCCCGATATGAAAACCCAAAGGCACGGATCATTTCCGTACGTGCAACTTCAAAATATTCGAGATAGCGCCCGTAGTACACATAACCCATTCGGTCAGTTTCTGAGTATCGGCTGCGTTGTATATGTGTATATTCAACCAGTGGATCTGTATTGGGAAAGTTCACAGGCTATTTAACTGTTTTCCATTCTCCCATAGCAGCGTATTTATCAATTCGCTGTGCAATAAGCTTTTCAGGTTTTACCTTCTTCAGCTTTTTGAGACTTTTTAGGATTTGAGATTTTACGGCTTCAGCGGCCGCATCATGGTTTCGATGTGCACCTCCTAAAGGTTCTGAGATAACACCATCAATTACATTCAGATCTTTCAGGTCGGGTGCTGTCAATTTTAATACTGATGCAGCTTGTTCCTTATAATCCCAGGTTTTCCAAAGTATGGAAGAACATGATTCTGGGGAAATCACAGAATACCATGTGTTTTCCATCATATATACCTCGTTGCCCATACCTATTCCAATCGCGCCTCCACTGGCACCCTCACCTATTACAATGGTGATAAATGGGACTTTAAGTGTTGCCATCATTTTTAAGTTTTTTGCGATGGCTTCTGCCTGTCCGCGTTCTTCGGCTTCCAATCCGGGATAAGCTCCGGGAGTATCGAGCAAAGTTATGATTGGAATCTCAAATTTTTCAGCCAGTTTCATAAGTCTATAGGCTTTACGATAGCCCTCAGGATTAGCCATACCGAATCTCCGAAACTGTCTTTGTTGCGTATCACGCCCTTTCTGATGTCCCATTATCATTACGGTTTGACCGTCAATTTCTGCAAGCCCTCCAACAATAGCTTTATCGTCAGAGTGATACCGGTCGCCATGTAATTCAATAAAATTGTCGGTCATTTTATAGATATAATCGAGCGAATAGGGTCGATCCGGATGGCGGGCAAGTTGTACACGTTGCCAACGGGTAAGATTAGTGAAAATACTTTCACGTAATTTATCAACACGCTTTCTCAGGCTGTCAATTTCTTTGTCAAGTACGCCATCGCTTACATTAGAAAGACTTTTGAGTTCCTCAATTTTTCCTTCTAATTCGGCTATTGGTTGTTCAAAATCTAAATATTGCATAACTGTTTATTTTGTCTCAGTTGCTGAATATACATAATCTTAAATTGAAGTGAGGATTATTGTTCCACTTATAGTGTTCCAAATATACTTTGGAATTTGAGTGCCCAAACTCTCCAAATCGCCTCTCTTACAATAGCTTTGGACATCTTGGAAACACCTTCTTCTCTTTCACGAAATACTATAGATACTTCCTTTAACCTAAATCCTGCTTTCCAAGCCCTAAAATGCAGTTCTATTTGAAAAGCGTACCCATTTGATTTGATGCGATCAATGGATATGCTTTCGATCACTTTTCTTCTGATACATTTAAAACCAGCCGTGGTATCAAAGATCGGAAGCCCGGTAATGGTACGAGCATAAATATTTGCGCCATAGGATAAAATGAGGCGACTTAATGGCCAATTTATAATACTTATTCCATTTGCATATCTTGAACCTACCGCAACATCCGCCTCTCCTGCTTTCACCGTATCAATCAGCCGATCGGCATCATCAGGATCATGTGAAAAGTCTGCGTCCATTTCACACATAAACTCATATCCTTTTTCAAGAGCATATTCAAATCCCCGAACATAAGCGGTTCCTAAACCTTGCTTACCTTCCCTTTGAATTAATGAAACTCGTTCCTGATATACTTTTTGCGCCTTCTTTACCTTATCTGCTGTACCATCCGGTGACCCATCATCAATGATCAACACATCCACCTCGTTTTGTAGCTGCATTAGCCGCTCAACCAAGCGCTCAATATTATGTGCTTCGTTGTATGTAGGCACTATAATCAGTGTATCTGCCGACATTCTTACTGTCCCTTACCTTTTATAATTGTGATTATTGTATTGATCAGGATTTTACTATCCATCCTGAGTGAAGCATTTTCAATGTAAAAAAGATCAAATTTTGTCTTTTCTTTTACATCATCCAGTGAGGTATCATATTTCCATTTAACCTGAGCCCAACCCGTGATTCCTGGCCTCACCCTTAACCTTCTCGTATAGAGTGGAATTTGTTCACTGAACTTTTCTACAAAATGGGGACGCTCAGGCCGAGGGCCTACGAGACTCATATCTCCTTTCAGTACGTTTAATAATTGTGGAATTTCGTCGATTCTCAGCTTTCGTAACCAATATCCAATTTTGGTAATCCGCGGATCATCTTTTTTTGCCCAAGTTGGACCACTATGTTTTTCCGCATCATTATACATGGTCCTAAATTTATAAATAGTAAATAAGCGTCCATTTCTTCCAACCCGCTTCTGTTTGTAAATAGCTGGACCTTTGGAAGTAAGCCGGATAGCAATCGCTATAATTATTAATAACGGAAACGCAATAATTAAGACCGCCAGGGATACCATGATATCAAGAATGCGCTTGATCGTTTTTTCCCAAAGTGGCATAGGCTCCGGGGAGATTTCAACCAGAGGCAAACCAAAAATTTGGTTCGTTTTACTTAAACCGCTCACCAGCTGATAGAAATCTGGTAGTAGTTTCAATGAAATTTCAGGAGTATCGATCTTGGAAATTACATCAACAAGATCCTGCCTTCGATCCGGTTCCAGCGCTACTAAGATATCCTGCACTTTATGTTCTTCAACTATTGCTTTTATGTTTTCCAAATTACCAATTACTTCCTCTTCTTTTACACCATTCACCGGATCTGAAATTCTTCCATTTACCTGCACAAATCCGACAACCTGCATTCCTAAGGTCTTATTCCGGTTTAAGTCTTCGTATGCAGCTTTTGCTGTTTGTCCGGTTCCAATAATAACCGCTCTATGCAACCCTTTTCCTCTCTGGGCATAGTATTTTTGAATGGTTCGAACTATAAATCGATTTAAGGCGAGAAGTACAAAAATTGTTGCCCAATAGTTTATAATGATCGTTCTTTGATCACTAATCGATATTCTTTCGTCAATGTTGATTATAAAATATAGAATTAAGGCTCCTAAAATCGTGGCTTTTAATACTTTAAGAAATTCGTCTAACCTTGATACTAAATATAATTTCTTATAGGAACCCATTACGACAAATATAATCATCCAATAAAGGCTGATTACAACTCCCCCTGAAATGAAGTCCAGATTAAAATCCTGAACCAGAATATTCAGTGTGTTTCGATAAATGGAATGAAATACAAACCAACTTGCCAAGATGATGAGAAAATCCAGTACACTTGTAAAAATTACTTCCCGATATCTTTTTAACTTCAACACTATATTTAATCCAGTCTTATTTAATTAAGATTGCCAAAATAAGCATTTTTACAAAGGCTGCATAACTTCTAAAGTTTAAATTTCTACATTTTGTATTCATTAAAAAAAACGACCTCTACCACTAAAGCCCGGCTTGGTAAACTTAAAACAGATCATGGTTTAATTGAAACACCCATTTTTATGCCTGTGGGAACACTTGGGACCGTAAAAGCGGTATCTCAGGATATATTAACAGAAAAGGTAAAGGCTCAGATCATTCTTGGGAACACCTATCATTTATACCTAAGGCCCGGTTGCGAGATCGTCAGGGGAGCTGGTGGCTTGCATGAGTTCATGAAATGGGATGGACCCATATTAACAGACTCCGGTGGTTATCAAATTTTCTCCCTTTCTGACATTCGTGAGCTTGATGAGGAAGGAGCTCATTTTCAAAGTCATATTGATGGTTCTAAACATTCCTTTACCCCAGAGAACGTGGTCGATATTCAGCGTATTTTAGGGTCAGATATTATGATGCTGCTCGACGAATGCCCCCCTTACCCAAGTAGCCATGACTATGCAAAAAAGTCGATGGAACTCACCCATCGCTGGGCAAAAAGAGGACGAAAGGCCTTTGAAGAAACAGAACCGCTTTATGGACATAATCAGGCTCAGTTCGGTATCGTACAGGGTGGAACCTATAAAGATCTCCGCATTCAGTCTTCTAAATTTATGGCTGATCAGGATTTTGAGGGAATTGCTATCGGCGGGCTCAGCGTTGGAGAACCTATTGAAATGATGTATGAGTTTACAGATTTAAATACCGACTACCTCCCGAAAGAAAAAGCACGATATTTAATGGGAGTTGGCACTCCGGCAAATCTACTTGAAGGAGTTGCCCGCGGTGTCGATATGTTTGATTGTGTTATGCCTACCAGAAATGCCCGAAATGGAACCATTTTTACACGAAATGGCCGTGTTAACATTAAGAATGCACAATGGAAAGATCATCATGATTTCTTAGATGCAGATTTTTCCTCCGACCTGTGTAGCAAATATACCATGGCATATGTCCATCATCTATTCCGGAATAATGAACTATTTGGCCTTCAATTAGCCTCCATCCACAATCTTACATTTTATCTATGGCTGATGGAAGAAGTTCGTGAGCGAATAGCAAATGATACTTTTGGAGAGTGGTATCCTGCCATGGTTAAGCAACTGGAACAACGGATTTAATTTTTTTTGCTCTCTTCTGAACTTGCAAGCTGCTCTAACGGGGATGGGCCATTGAAGATCATCTTGATGAGAATATCGAGATCCATCCACAGCGAATAATTTTGAAGATAATACAATTCGAAACTTTCGGCATCCTCTGGCTGTGTAATTCGGTTTTCACTGATCTGCACAAGTCCCGTAATTCCTTTCTTAACAGGATCCTGATGCTCCATCACCGGTTTTGTAAGTGGTGAACCTACCAAACTAAGTTTTCCAGAAAGTACATACCACAGCAACTTAAAGCGATTCTTCCACTTATTCTTTGCGATATCAGCAAACAATCTAAATTCCCCAAAAGAGGTTTGATCATTTTTTGTAAATACAAGGACCGGCAATAATAAAAGCCCTAAAATAATTACCAAGGGCAGGGATACCACAATATCCATTGTTCTTTTTATGAACCGATTGAGAGGTTTAGAATAATCGAATTCTACTTCTACCAACGGGATTGCTTCGAGGTACTCGACATTTGATTTCCCAAGTATAAAATCCATTGAATCCGGTATGAGTTTAAAGATCACATTCTCTTGCTGAAGATTGGATATTTCTTTAAGCATTTGTTTATAGCTAATTGAATTCAACGCAAAAAATACCTGATCAATGTTGTATGCTCGTACCAGGTCTCTAAGTTGGTTCAAATTCCCCAAATAATTTTCTTTTCTATCTTCATCTTTAGAATTTACATAGC
>JAVLBT010000139.1:0-7769 GCA_031580945.1 Gracilimonas sp. | reverse complement strand
CATTTACTCCGTCACCAACAAACCCAACCGTTTTTCCTTTTCCTAAAGCTGCTTCTACGATTTTATATTTGTCGTCCGGAAGTAGATTACCATAAGATTCATGAAGGCCAAGTTTATTTCCAATATGAGATACCGTTTCCTGATTATCGCCGGAAAGCATGACCAATCTTTTAAGCCCAGCTTTTCTTAAATGCCGGATCGTATGCTCACTGTCATCTTTAATTTGGTCAGCAATTTCAACTGTTCCAACATGTTTGCCATCCACAGCCAGGTGAACGAGCGTGTTGGATCCAGCGTAATCTTCGGGCACTAATTCTACCTTATGGCTTTCCAGCAGTTGTTGGCTCCCAACCAGTACCTGTTGTTGAGATATGATTCCTTTCAGTCCCTTTCCGGAAATTTCCTCCCTCGCATCAACCTCGTGTAATAGATTTCCATCATTAAAAGAAAGTATTGCCTTTGCAATGGGATGAGTGGTCTTTTTTTCCAGTGAAGCGGCATAAGAAATCACTTTATCATGACTAAACCCATGGTAAGATTTTACCTGCTGAACCGAGAAATTTCCTTGCGTTAGTGTGCCGGTCTTGTCCAGAAATAACACATCCATTTTACGCAACTGATCCAGGAAATCAGATCCTTTTAGTAAAATACCATTTCCTGATGCGGCGCCTATTCCTCCAAAATATCCCAGGGGAATAGATATTACTAAGCCACAAGGACATGAAACTACCAGGAATACCAGAGCTTTATAAAACCAGTCTTCGAATACATAAGGGTCTATAAATAAATAAGGCAGAAAAACTACCGCGATCGCAAGCCAAACCACGATAGGAGTGTACACCTTAGCAAAACGAGTCATAAACCGTTGAACAGGTGCTTTTCGCTGAGCCGCCTTCTGTACTAAATGTAAGATGTTGGCTAATTTTGTATCCTTATAGGTAGCAGTTACCTGAATGCGGATAGGATTGGTGTCATTGATAGAACCAGCCCAAACCTCATCTCCCTTTTTATATGAACGAGCTTTTGATTCACCGGTCAAAGCCGCTGTATTAAGAAAAGTTGAGGGTGATAACAGAATTCCATCTAAAGGGATTTTTTGTCCGGGCAGGACTTGAATGACCTCTCCTTCTTCAACGTTGGAGGCCTCCACATTCAGTACTTCCGTTTGACGTTCTACTAAGGCGTGATCGGGTTGCTGATTGATGAGAGATTCGATGGAGTAACGCGCTCTTTGAACCGCATTTCCCTGGGCATATTCGCCAACCATATAAAAAAGCATGACCGCCACGCCTTCGGTATACTCACCAAGTGTAAAAGCTCCAATGGTGGCGATGCCCATCAGGAAAAATTCACTAAATATTGTACCGTTTTGGATCGAACGAAAGGCTTTTAACCAAACAGGACCACCAACAAACAAGTAGGAAATAATATACAGCCCGACATAAAGAGGTTCGCTGCCAGCAAATGAAACAACATGTTGAAGCAGTAAAGCTGCGATAAGAAAAATCGCACTTAGGATTACTTCTTTATATTTGTTGATAGATCTGATCAAGGCATTACATTTAAATCAGCCAGATAAAAAAATGACAGGCTATTTCAGAATTTTAAGTTTATAGAATTGGTAGAAAATTGTCAGTAAACAGTATTAAACCTGAAATTAAATCTCAATGATCTATTTCAATAACATCATTTTTCCAGTTACAGTTTTTTTGTTTGCTGACAGCCGGATAAAATATAAACCGCTTGCTTCATTTCCGGCTTCCCATGTAACAGCGTGCTCACCTGCAGGTTGTACTTCCTGAACTAAGTTGGCAATTTTTCTGCCTGTCATTCCGAACACTTCCAGAGTAACCATGCCTCGATTCGGTAAGCTATAACGGATAGTGGTGGTTGGATTAAAAGGATTGGGGAAGTTTTGGTGAAGTTTAATGTCGCTGGGTGTTTCGCTTGGAGATAAAATAGAAGTAGACATTTTGGGCCTGAAATCTGCTACTAAGGGAAGATGATCGGAAGCGACGATCGTATCATCTTTTTGAAGACCGTTTTCTGTCAACATATCATCAGATAGTGCGGGAGTAAAGAGGGAAAAACTATTCTGAATTTCCCAGACGGATCCGGAATAAACAATGTAATCGAGGCGGCCTGCACTAAAGCTGCTATTTTGGTTATACCACGTAAATGTAGTAGGTGATCCCGGATTTTCAGGCCTTGTATCTTCAAAGGAAGTTCCATCCCAATCTGGATTGAAATCGGGCCCAAATCTGCCTTCATCAGCAATATCACCACTTAGCAAGGTTTCAACCTGTCGGTTAAGGCCAACCAAATTCATATCACCAATAATTAAGATGGGGGTATCCTTAGCCAGGTTAAATTCAAGTCCCGACTGGGAATCCCTTATAAAACTCATAATGGCATCAAATTCTTCTTGACGGCCCTCATCATTGGTACAACAGGGAGGATGAGCCACGACTACCAATAACTTTGTTGAGCTGAGATCCAGTAAATAAGCTGCATTTCCACTAACCGCTTTTTGATCGATCACCGGAAAACGACTCACGATCAGGTTATCATTTCCAACATCACCATGATGCCAGCTTTCACCATTTTCGCTTGGCAGAAAAGTCTCGATTAGGTTGGCTGCTTCTGCACCAGAGTTATTATAAACTTCCTGTAACCCGATGATGTCGGGATCAATTGCTTTAAAGATCCGTTCAAACGGTGCTTGTACATTCGTGTCGAATAGATTATCGCGCAATACATTATAAGATAAGACTCGGATATCCTCAGGATTAAGTTTATCCAGAGATATGGGTCCCGACTGATATTGCTCATCAGATAAAATATAATTAAGATCGATGGGGTTGTCCGGAGCAAGGTCTCCATTGGAGGATTGGGTGCGAAATGCGAATTTTATGGTTTGAGAAGCAAAAAGTTCATTTCCTCCACTCATGATATTTCGATCGATCTTGAATTCGAAGGTGTCAGAGGAAACCGTGGGAGCTGAAACTAATCCTATATCATAGGAATTGATTTCCTCAGAAGCAGTACCCAAAATCTCCCCTGATCTTCCTCCCAGGTTGTAACGCAGATCATAACCTATATCCGCAAAACTTTGGCCTGTATTTGGATTGTTATCGGAATCAATCAGTATGGTAAGGCCGGGATTATCCTGAAGCAGAAATTCCTGATCTGTCGAGATATAGAAATAAATATATTCACTGTCACTGCTGACCTTGAGATCTAATATATCAATTGCACCCCCATCAGCATCTCCACTCATTTCCTCTGAATAAGAGGGAACTGAATCCCAATCCGAAAAATTTTCATCGATAAGGATACTTTGTGCAGGAAGTAAGTGTTGGTTTAAAAGGAAAAATAGTGAAAGAACAAGGACTGACCGAAAGTATAAGTACATATAAAGAATTTAAAGGTGAATACTTTCAATATACGCATAGCAGTTCAATGATAATGCTCTTAAGAATGGATAAAATGTGTTGAATTGATAATGAATGGGGGATACTTAACGGGTGGTACAATGGCCTCTGCAATCAATGCTTGTGTTTGCACCGAACGCTCCTTCGATATGCCTGCCTGAAGTTACTCTGAGATGGAACCTACAGAACGATAGGTAAGAGCAGAAATAAGTGCTAACCCACTAACCAGCAAAAATCCCGAAACCGCCCATTCATTGTAGCCCATATCCATCAAATACGGCTTCAGGTAATATGCTGCGGCTGCAATGAGCATCACTCCAAAACCTAAAAGCAATTTGTAAGGTACCTGAAACGCCTTGTTGGAATAATAGTAGATAAGCATCGCCATAAAAGCATAACTGGCGAGGGTGGCAAAGGCGGAACCCATCATCCCGAATACTGGAATGAGCAACAGGTTGGCTACGATCGTAATTCCCGCACCAATCAGTGTGATCTGAGGAAGTCGTTTGGTGGTTTCGCTGATAAAAATGCCGGCTGAAAAGTTGATGTACCAGCCCTGAAACCAATACGCCATCAACAGGACAGGAACGATGCCAAGTCCGCCCCAAAATTTTTCGTCAACAAGGTAAAAATTAAGTATTGGAATTTTGATTGAGACGATCTGTTCCGCAAATAGGGCCACAGAAAGAAAAATACCTGCCGCTGCAAGGTTAAATAAACTAAACGTTTGTGAAAAGGTTTTGGGAGCAGATTCTTCCTCAGACTGCCGCATAAAAAAGGGTTGCCAGGCCATGCGGAACATCTGCACCAGCAAAAGCATAAACACTGCGAGCTTATAACAGGCACTATAAATACCCACTATATCATCAGGAGTGTAATCGGCTCCATAGAGTTGTTGAACTGTATCGAGATCCATGGATTTAAGGAAAAACCGATCAAGGAGTTCATTGATGACGTGTCCAAATCCGGCTGGAACAAAAGGAAGCCCAAATATGAGCGCTTTTTTCAGGAATTCCGTATCCCAGCCTCCGCGGAATAGAGGAAGTGTGAAAGCGGCGGTGGCAATAGCAGTAAGAAATGAGGCCACAAGATTACTAATAAATACAGCCTCAATGCCATAATCCAATCCCAGGATCAGGTAAAAATTCAGCCCCAAGTTGACCAAAACATTCCCGGTTTTGATGATCGCAAAAGAAATGGATTTTCGAACCAGGCGAAGTTCTGCAAAAGGCACGACGGCCAGGGTATCAAAAAAAAGGATGCCAAGCATCATCCATAAAATAGGATCACCGGATTCGAGCCCGATGACCGGTGCTACGAGCGGCTCAGCCATCCAGATCAAAAGCACGAAAAGAGCAGAAGATCCCAGTAAAAAAAGTTGTAATGTTTTAAAAATAGACTGTGCCCTTTTCCGGTCCTTGGCATAGCGGATGTAGGTCGATTCCATGCCCATAGTGAAAAGCACGTTAAAGAGCGCAATGGCGGCGAAGATCAGACTCACAACGCCATACTGACCTTCACTAAAAACGCCAGTGTGCAGCGGAACCAGTAAATACCCGATAAATCGAGCCAGCACACTACTGATGCCGTAAACCAGGGTATCCGAAAATAGTTCTTTGAGTTTAGTCAAATTTAGTGACTTGATAATTGTTCGAGGGCGCGAATTCCAAGGGCATAACTGTATTTTCCAAAACCCGTGATGATTCCATTCATCACTCCTCCGGTAATGGATTTCTCCCGAAACTCTTCCCGCCCGTGAATATTAGAGATATGCACTTCAACTTTGGGGATCTCCAGTGGTTCCAGTCCATCTCTCAGCGCAACCGACGTATGTGAATATCCTCCAGGATTGATGACCAGTCCTTCGGTGCCATTCTCAATCGCTTCCTGCACTTTATTGATGAGCTCTCCCTCTACATTACTTTGATAAAATGAAAGTTCATGGTCCGGGAATTCGTTTGTGAGATACGTTTCCAGATCTTTGAGGCTGCCGGTGCCATATACTCCGGGATTTCGTATTCCCAGTAAATTTAAATTTGGTCCGTTTACGATCAGGATTTTCATAGCTCAATTTCTCCGCTGATCTTTTCAGCCAATTCGGTCATTTCACCTTCATCCATATTTATCTTTTTACCCAGACTGAAATTTTGGGAAGCCTGGTAAATTGGGATCAGGTGTACATGGGCATGTGGGACTTCCATACCTTCAACAATGACTCCCGTTCTGAGTGGATTTAAAGCTTTGTCGATGCCCTTGGCCACTTTCTGGGAAAACTTGGTGAGTTCCGTCAATTCTTCAGCCGACAGGTCAAACAAGTAATCTACTTCTTTTTTGGGGATACAAAGAGTGTGACCGCGCGCGGCAGGGTTGATATCGAGGAATGCATAGTGATCGTCATCCTCGGCAATGGTGAAACTTGGAATTTCGCGATTGATGATCTTAGTAAAAATGCTTGCCATAATTAAAGATAAAAGATGGTAATTTGATTGAAGATACTATCCAAAAAACAGAAATCCTTATGAACTCTGCAAGGTACTTCTTTTTAATGGGGCTGACTTATTTTATGGGGATATGTCCTTTGGTTGCAAATGCCCAAAAATCAGAGTTAACGGGAATAGTTTCAGAAGAAAAGATCATCCAAAACGACCGCATATTTGAGATCTACATAAAACGCTATCAGCCCGATTCAACAGCCATAGCTTATTTGGCAAATCTAAATAAAGAGGTGAATTTGAAAGTATTCATGGGCAGCTGGTGCAGGGAATCCAGGAAATACATTCCTCAGTTGATGAAGATTTTACAAGTTGCGGATTCAGATAATATCCAGGTTGAATACATCGCAGTAAATGCACAAAAAAATATCCCATTATCATTTTTAAAAAACCACCAGATAAAATATATTCCAACGATCTTGGTTTTTGATGATAGAAATGAATTAGGACGAATCGTAGAAAAACCACAGATGCCTATTGAGCTCGAGATTGTTGAGATTCTAAAGCAGGCAGAAAAAATTGAATGAATTCCGATTTTTTCTTTGCACTCTAATTGATAAATGCCTTATCTTTGGAATCTGTTAAGAATCGGTAGCTCAGTTGGTAGAGCAACGGCCTTTTAAGCCGTGGGTCGAGGGTTCGAGCCCCTCCCGATTCACACGATTTTATTGACAATTTTCATAATGAATCTCTCTTGACCAGCCCCATACGATTGATCTCGGATGGGGTTTTTCTTTGAGATGAAATTCTTAACATGATTTTTAGAAAGCCTCTGCCTATTGAAAGGAGAGGCTTTTTTCATTTCTGAAGGTGGAACAACGAAAATATTATGATCTAAAAATGACCCTGAATGGGGTATTTAGGTTTTATTGATTAGATTGTAAATTACTTCCAGTTATTAAGTAAATACCAAAATAGGGTACAAGGCATGAAAAAAGTAATTACGGTTTTTTTTACAATACTGATTGCGGGTCAGGCTAATCTATTTGCACAAGATATTAGTTGGGAAGAATATCGACAGCAGCGACAGCAACAATTTGAACAACTGCAGGCAGCACAGGATTCGGCAATGTTTGCCAATGTAGCTGAATACGAACAATATATATTTGAATATCAGATGGAGTTCGATCAGTTTCAGCAGGATATGGAGCTGCAGTGGGGAGATTTTAAAGAACGAACCAAAAAGAACTGGGTTGAATATAAAAAAGGCGGAAAGGTTCGCTGGGATGTTGATTTTGAAGAAGGCAACGGAACCGTTGAAGCCATCGCTGATGAAAACGACAATGAAGACAGCCTGCGCCTTGCGATCGAAGAGACCATTGTTGACCTGATTAACAGTAAAGGGACCAAATCTGAAATGCCGGACGATGACGAGGAAGAAGTACTTTCTGAGCCCGTATTGGGAGGACAGATCGAGATACCGGAAGACATGGATTCCCTCCAGTATGCCAAAGAAGTTTCTGAGAAAGTAGAGATCAAAGAAGTACAGGGAGATGACGGCCAAATACGAAAAGTCGCGGTTTTGAATTTGGAGTTGGTTCCAGATCACTTGAGAACCCGTGCCGAAAAATTTCGGGCAGAAGTGAATACCTACTCCAAGCAATATGAACTGGATCCGACTTTAGTCTTGGCGATCATCCATACGGAGTCATTTTTTAATCCCATGGCTAAATCGCATGCCAACGCCCTGGGGTTAATGCAGGTTGTGCCAAGAACAGCCGGCCGGGATGTCTACCGGGTTTTAAATGGAAAGGATGCAGTTCCTTCCGAAGAATTTCTTTTTCAACCCGACCAAAACGTGTTATTTGGTTCAACGTATATAGACATCCTGATGAACCGTTAT
>JAVLBT010000138.1:0-7807 GCA_031580945.1 Gracilimonas sp. | reverse complement strand
ATTGACAAGGTTCAGCCTTATGCAGTGGATGTTTCAAGCAGTTTAGAACAAAAACCCGGACTAAAAGACTTTGGCAAAATCGAGGCCTTTATGGAAGAAATCAGATCATTAAAAGAAAGTTAAACTTTAAGTCATTCTGAGTGATAGCGAAGAGACTGCATAATTAGCAAGTTCCTTCGGAAGTCTCCTCAGGATAACATAGAAAATCATTATGAATACACAGACAAAGAAAACTATCTACAACTTTCCCGATGAACGGGGCTATTATGGCCAATTTGGAGGGAAATTCGTTCCTGAAATTTTGATCCCAGCAATCCAAGAGCTGGAAAAAGAATTTGTTAAAGCAAAAGACGATCCAGCCTTCAAAGCAGAATTAGCAGAACTTCTGGATGAGTATGTGGGCCGACCCACCAAACTCACCTATGCTAATCGGCTGACGGAGCATTATGGGAAAGCGAAGATCTATCTCAAACGGGAAGACCTGTGTCATACCGGAGCGCACAAGATCAATAATGCTATCGGACAAGTGTTATTGGCCAGGAGAATGGGCAAGAAGCGTATTATTGCTGAGACAGGAGCAGGTCAGCATGGCGTAGCTACAGCTACTGCTTGTGCGAAGTTTGGCCTGGAATGTATTGTCTATATGGGTGAGGAAGACATGGTTCGCCAGAAATTGAACGTAGACCGGATGAGATTGCTGGGCGCTGAAGTTCGCTCTGTCACCAGTGGTTCGAAAACCTTAAAAGATGCTACAAATGAAGCCATCCGGGATTGGGTAACCAATGTAGATACCACCTTCTATATCATTGGCTCGGTAGTAGGCCCTCATCCATATCCGATGATGGTACGCCATTTTCATGAAGTGATTGGTAGTGAAACCAAGGATCAAATTCAGAAAGCAGAAGGCCGAAATCCGGATTATTTGATGGCTTGCGTGGGTGGCGGTTCAAATGCCATTGGATTTTTCTATCCATTTATAAATGATGAAAATGTGAAAATTATTGGAATTGAAGCTGCTGGTTTTGGCATAGACTCAGGTAAAACGGCCGCGACGATGAGTAAGGGAACTCCCGGAATTCTACACGGTTCACTCAGTTATCTGCTGCAAAGTAATGAAGGACAAATCGAACTTGCACATTCCATTAGCGCAGGACTGGATTATCCCGGAGTTGGGCCTGAACATGCACATTTAAAAGATCTTGGTCGCGTACAATATTACGCGGTAACCGATGACGAAGCCATGGATGCCGTTAAATTGCTTTCGGAAACGGAGGGCATCATCCCGGCACTTGAAACCGCCCACGCCTTTGCCTGGTTAGAAAGTATGATGCCTGAGACGTCAGAAGATGAAGTTGTGGTATTAAATCTCTCCGGACGAGGCGATAAGGATATGGGCACTATTTCAGAATATATTCGAGAAGAAGACTAAGGAATTGAACACAGATTTAATATTTTTCCTCGAAAATTCGCAAGATCTGCACCATCCGCGTTCCATAAATAAATTTGATTAAGCTACATGAACCGCATTCAACACGTATTTAGCAATAAAAAAGACGATGAAAAGCTGATGAGTTTATTCATCACCGCCGGTTATCCTGACCTGGATTCAACCGTTGAGCTTATCCTGGGCTTTGAAAAAAACGGAGCCGATATCATTGAACTGGGAATGCCTTTCAGTGACCCACTTGCTGATGGTCCAACGATTCAGTATTCCAGCGATGTTGCAATCAAAAATGGCATCACCATGGATAAGATCTTTGCGATGGTAGAGGAAGTTCGAAAAAGATCACAGATCCCGATCATCTTAATGGGATACATGAACCCTGTTTTACGATATGGGGTGGATAAGTTTGCCCAAAAGGCAGCTGAGGCCGGCGTGGATGGACTTATCATTCCGGATATACCACTTGAAGAAGATGGAATCATCAAAGAGCATGCAGAAAAGAACAACCTGAACATTATACATTTGGTAGCTCCCAATACGTCGGATGAACGGATGCAACTTGCCGATGATAACTCCCAGGGATTTGTATATTGCGTTTCTGTAACAGGAGTGACCGGAGCTCGGGAGGGCGATGAAATTTCAAAGTCGGTTTCCCAATTTATACAAAGAGTCAGAACCAATATTAATAAAAACCCCGTAATGGTAGGTTTTGGGATCAAAACTCATCAAGATGCTAAGAGTATCACAACAAATGCAGATGGCTTCATTGTAGGAAGTGCACTTATTGATACCATAAAAAAGCAATATCCGGAAGATGATTGGCAATCTGATTTATTTTCTTTCGTTCACTCATTAAAATTTGGAAACTAAAGATCTGATATGCGAAAATTAGCTGGCGTTATTTTTACTTCATTGATGGGACTATTCCTGATCTCATGTGATGGTGATTACAGGCCTCTTGCTGAAGGAAATACTCGTGAAGTAGTAGTGGTGATGGATTCAACGAAATGGGAAAGCGAAACCGCTGAGGCTATTCGGTTGGTGTTTGGTAAATGGGTGCAAACCGTTCCAAATGGAGAACCCTATTATGACCTGCAATTCACCCAAATACGGTCACAATCACATCTCGAAAGAATTAGAAAGCAAAAGAATTTAATATTTGCAGCACCAATAGATGAAGAATCTAATGTTGGACGGCAAATTAGGGGGTTTCTGGATGAAAACGTAGAACAACGTGTAAGAGAAGGGGAGAGTTTTGCATTCCCGGTTGAAGATCAATGGTACCGGGATCAATACGTACTGATTCTTTCATCTACATCAGATGAGGAGCTTGCTCAGAAAATTAAGAATACTGAAAATTCTTTATTAAGCAGTATGTTGGACAAAGAGTTCAAACGTTGGACCTATTTTGTATATGAGAAGAAAGAGCAAACACAACTATCAGATTCATTATGGAACAACTATGGATATAAAGTCAGATTTCAACACGATTATATCCCAAATATTGACACCCTGAATTTTCACAGTTATCGTAGGTTTCTTCCACAAAATGACCGCTGGATGTGGACCTGGCATATGGATGATGTGAATGATATTTCATTTCTGGATGACGAGTGGATCATAGAAACCCGTGATTCTCTTTCCAAACATTTCATTAAAGGAGCCCGGGACAACATGTATGTACAAACATTTGATCGCCCGGAACTGAATCGCCCTACAAAAACAAATTCATTTCAAATGGGGCGTCTCATTGTTTATGAAACGCTGGGAACCTGGCATATGGTAAACGGTGCAATGGGGGGTCCTTTTGTCAATTTTACGTACTACGATCCTGACACCAACCGACTTTTTATGGTTGATTATAATCAGTTTGCTCCAAGTGTTCGAAAGAAGTTACCCTTTGTTCGCCAATTCAGAGCCATGGGCAGAACCTTCGAATCTGATTCTACCTGGAACTCAGAAAATGCTGAATATCCTTCATAGATGATCAACAACAGATTTGGAGAAGTAGCCGATGTATATCACGTAGAGGCCGAAATTCCCCGAAAAGTAGCTGAAGGACTCATCTCGTCACTGCTACCCTGGCGGGAAACCATTCCGGACGGGCCCATATTGGAAGTTGGTTGTGGCACGGGCTTCTTGACGGAACTTTTAATAAACCATTTCCCGGAAAAAGAATTCATTATTACAGACGGCTCTGCTCAGATGTTAAATTATTGCGAGCGAAGGCTATCGCAAAAGGGAATCATCGGCGATCAAAATAAGATTCGATTCCAGCTCTTGGATGCTGATGATTATACATCCGGACACACAAAATATGGCCTGGTGATCTCAAACTTCAGTGCACATTGGTTTAAGGATATTTCCATTAGTTTAGAAGAGTTTTCAAAAGATATTTTGCCCGGTGGACTCTTACTTTGTTCGGTTCCCGGAGAACACTCATTTGAGCAATGGTACGAAAACTGCCTGGAACTTGGGCTTCCTCACACTGCAAATCCTTTGCCTAATGTTGAAGAAGTGGTGGTTAAGCTTTCCACAGGTCCTCTACAGCTCGACTACTACGAAAATGATCTTTATCAGGAATTCAATTCGTCCTTAGATTTTTTTCGACACCTAAAAAAAATTGGATCGAATATTCCATTTAAAAATAATCGATTAGATTTTAAACAATTCAAACTACTCACTCAACATTGGGATACTAAGTGTACTGAGATATTAAAAGTGAAATGGCATATAGTCTATTTAGCAGCTAAAAAGGATGTATAGAAGACCATATAAGCAGATATTGAATACCAGAATTTTTTTGAGTTTTATTGCTCAAAATTTGTTAAAATAGGTCAGTAATTGTACTGAGTTATTCTGGGTTTGGGCTTTTTGGGGTACACTTTTTTTGCTTTTCTTTTTTTAATTCACTTTTTGTACCCGCAGCCATTTTCATTGTAAGAATGAAAGCCTTAATGAACCGAAAAGCACCTAAGTTGTAGAATTATACTTCATGTCAGACATCAGAAATCGTAAGAAGGATCACGTTGAACTTACCACTAACAATAAGACCCAATATCTGCACGATTCAGGGTTTAAGAAATACAAGTTCATTCATAATGCCCTTCCGGAAGTAAATTTCAGTGACGTTAGTACAAAGGCTAAATTATTGGGACGGACCTTTAATTTTCCTCTTTTCATTTCATCCATGACCGGTGGTTACGCGGATGCCGGACCTGTAAATGCCATCATTGCTGAGTTTTGCGAACAAAACGATCTTCCTTTTGGTGTTGGAAGTCAGCGCGCAATGCTTGAAGATGAAAGTCTTAGGGACACCTTTTCCATTGTACGCGAAAAAGCCCCAAAGGCGTTCATTTGTGCCAACATTGGGGGAGCACAGCTAATTGGAGGACTTGCGAAGGATAAAATCTACCGACTTATTGATTCAATTGAAGCAAATGCTGTAATCGTCCACCTAAATCCGTTACAAGAGCTTATGCAGCCAGAAGGTGATCGGGACTTTAAAGGCATTTTAGAAGGAATAGAGCAGCTGATTCGTGATAGCCAACAGCCAGTCATTGTAAAAGAAACAGGCGCTGGCATTTCTGAACACACAGCCCGAAGGTTATTGAATGTGGGAGTGGTTGCAATAGATGTAGCAGGGTCGGGAGGAACAAGCTGGGCAAAAGTGGAGAACTCGAGAGCTTCAAACCAGAATGCACATCATCAATTTGATGAATGGGGAATACCGACTACACACTGCATAGAATCTCTCAGCCGACTTGAATGGGAACGAAGTTTTGAGATCATAGCCTCAGGCGGAATACGTTCTGCTTTTGATATTGCAAAATCGCTATGTTTGGGAGCTCATTTCACCGCCATGGCTCAGCCCGTTATACAAGCCATTGTACAGCATGGGCATTCAGGACTTGAAGATCTGTTTAAAAAACTTCAACATGACCTAAAAACCATCCTGACCTTATTGGGATGCGAACATGTGAACATGCTGAATTCATCTCACCTCAGAAAGGTTGATCAGTAGCAAGATTCAGGCTATATGCCTTTGTATATTTCCTTATATTTAGAAATTCATCTACGATAAGAAGTCATTGAGCAACAGTAAAATTCAAAAACACCTATTACAAAAAATTGAAGCTGGAATATCCCGTCTTCAGCTGCCGAATACCCCTCAGACCCTATATGAGCCCTATCGATACGCAATTGAAATGGGAGGCAAACGAATTCGTCCGCTGCTGTCCTTACTTGCTTGTGGTATTTGCGGTGGAGACCCGGATGAGGCACTACATGCTGCTTTATCGGTGGAGATTCTGCATAACTTTACGCTGGTACATGATGACATCATGGATAGTGCAGATACGCGCAGAGGCGAGCCAAGTGTTTTTAAAAAATGGAATGAAAATATAGCCATTCTCTCCGGTGATGTAATGTTTGCCGACGCCTACAAGATCTTGCTTGATTACGGAAATAATGATTCATTTAGCAAGCAGGAATATGTAGATCTACATTCAGTATTTTCTGAGGCTGTGATCACCGTGTGTGAAGGACAAGCCCTGGATATGGAATTTGTGGACCGGACCCAGGTAAACCATGAAGAATATATTCAGATGATCGCCGGTAAAACGGCAGCTTTGTTGAGTGCTTCACTGGAGATGGGGGCTATAACAGCTCATGCATCTGTTGAGCAGCGAAAAGAACTTGCGGAACTGGGTTATGAAATGGGGATCGCATTTCAAATACAGGACGACTTGCTGGACGCAACAGCTGATCCAGATAAGTTTGGGAAAAAACCCGGGGGAGATATTTACGAAGGAAAGAAAACATATCTTACCATTCTTGCGTTAGAACGGGCAAATGAGCAACAAAAAAAACACATTCAAAACACATTACAGGCTCAGTTACCATCTGATGAACAAGTTCAGGAAGTACTTTCTATCATGAATGAGCTTAATGTATTGACGGATGTGGCCTCTGAGACCGATCAGCACTACGAAAAGGCCTTTGAGTTGGTAAACTCTTTTGATTCATCTGATTATCAACAAGAGCTTAAAAATCTTCTTATCTTTTTACGAAATCGTGACCATTAAAGCACAATCTATTTAACCTATTTCAATGCAGACTAAACTTTTATTTTTTCTTGGTTTTATTTTCCTCTTTTCCGCATGTCAGAACGATAAACTCATAAAAAGAGGCGACAGCATAGACGTAGCTTTTGATAAAGCAATGGCTTTTTATGAAGAAGGTGATTACAGGGAATCCGCTGATGCTTTTGATACGGTAACTCGTGTAGGTAGGGGCACAGAATACGGACAACAAGCGCAATACTACCTTGCAGAAAGCTACTACAACGGGGAAAGATACTTATTAGCGGCCTCCGAATATGACCGCTACATCAGTTATTACCCACAAGATGAATTAAGGCAAGAAGTGGAATTCAAAGCTGCCCTTTGTTATTACCACCAAAGTCCACGCTATAAACTGGACCAAACTGAAACCCGCAGAGCTATTGAACGTTTTCAGCTATTTATCAATCGTTATCCGGATTCCGAGCGAGTGACCGAAGCAGCAGGTTATATTGATCAGTTGAGAGCAAAGTTAGCACATAAAGCTTACGAATCCGCTCAATTTTATGTTCGCAACGAGATGTACAAAGCGGGCGTACTATATTTGGACCGGGTGATCGATCAATATCCTGAATCAGAATGGGCCGAGCGGGCACTCGTAGATCAGGTTAAGGCCTATATTGAATACGCGGATAATAGTGTAATCGAGGCACAGGCAGAGCGATATTCAAGCGCTATTGAGAGCTATGAAAAATTCATACAGCTTTTCCCGGATAGTGACTTGCGCGGTGAGATCGAAAATTATCATGACGAAGCCCAAAAGAAACTGGCCGCAGTCGTTACTGTAGATGAGGAAGACGAAGAAGGGCAAAGCTGATGTCAGCCTGCGTTGGACTTTTCGGGGGAACCTTTGATCCGGTTCATAATGGCCATCTTTCCATAGCAAGGTCTTTTCTGGGTTCAAATCTGATCGATGAATTGTGGGTTTTGCTTACTCCATATCCTCCGCACAAGAGTACTAAAGACCACACGGATTATTCCACGAGGCTCAACATGCTAAAGGCGGCATTCGAGGGCTGGAATGATCTCTCCATCTTGACCATCGAGAACGAACTGCCCAAACCGTCCTATTCCGTTCGAACGATCCGGCATCTCAAAAAAAAGCATCCGAACACTACCTTTTATTTTTGCATGGGAGAAGACAGCCTCGTAAAATTTCATAGCTGGAAAAAATATGACGAAATACTTGATGAGGTTGATCTTTTGGTTGCACGCCGACCGGAAGAAGATCATCAGCAAG
>JAVLBT010000137.1:0-7854 GCA_031580945.1 Gracilimonas sp. | reverse complement strand
TGCAAATCATGGTTCAAAAATGGAAAGATGAGCTATTAAGGTTTTCGCTTTTAATTCACCACCGCACAACCGCGACGATTGCGCTGGGAACCTAATCTGAAAAACCGTGTCTGTAAAGGCAAGACAGGCAGGCTCTTCACTTAATGATCGTTTAGGAATCATCAACTGATTTTATGGCAATAACTGGATTCCCGTCTGCACGGCAATGACCTAATATTATTAATTTCACTTAAGTTATAGAAATACCTAAGACAATAATTACTGTTTTGAATTTCTAATATAGTTAATAGGACGAATTCTATTGATTAAAACGAACATAAGATTCAGGGTTCACAGGTTTACCGTCTTTTAAGATCTCAAAATGTAGATGTACGCCCGTAGAAGTACCGGTATTTCCAGCCAATCCAACCACGTCTCCTTTTCGAACACGGTCACCTTCCTTAACTTTGATCCGGCTCATGTGGGCATACACGGTTTCATAGCCGCCGGCATGTTTTATGATCACCATTTTACCATAGCCGCTCCCTTTCCCGGCTTTGGTCACGATGCCTTTTTCAGCGGCAAAGATCTTATCGCGAAGACCGGCATCTAAGTCAATGCCTTCGTGAGTATCATTCCACCGGGGACCAAAGGGGGATGTTACAAAAGTTTTTTCCATAGGTTTGGCAAAATCAACGGAGGAAACCCGCATGAGAGGAGGAAGCTCTCGATCCGGATTTTTCTCACGCGCCGGCCTGTTCCATGGAATTGAAATTGAAACACCAACAGAAAATGAAATGGGATTCATATCAAAAGTGGTAAATGCAGGACGCTCTGTGAAGCTGGTTGGGGTTTTAATATCCTGAGGAGTGAAATTAGTCTGCGTTACTTCAAATTGAAGCCTTAGAAAGTTCAACAGGTAATATTTTATTCCTCCTGTAAATGAAGTTGTCAAGGAAGAGGCGGGTTCAACAGGTTCAACCCAAGATATATCCCCGTTCTGGTTTTGAGCCCGCACGCTAAAGTCATGAACGGAACCGACTTTCACTCCGCCGTAAATACCCCATTTTGGCCACTGAAGGCCTGCTATTGCTCCAAGATTTACTTGTCCAAAATTAACTGGACCACCAATAAACATATTTTGTTCGTTATGAACGAGATATTCCAGTTTTCCGCCTACATAAAACCGATAAAACAGGTAACGCTCCAGTTCAAGCTCTACCATTCCTTTAGCAACCGCGTCAATATCGCCTTGATAGAGCTGATTGGGAACGTAGTTAAAACCTACATTTTGTATGCCATAACTTGCGGAAAGGCGCCAGTCCTGGGCGTTTAAATCTGCGGAATGAACTACATTTAAAAGCACACCGAGAATAACGATCGCTAAGAATGAATAAGCTTTTGCACCCATTAAGCCATTACTACGTTTTATAATAATTATTTATCTAAACTTGATTATAAAACAGCTAATCTGCAACTGCTTTATTGTTTGCCAAAAAATGAATCCATTTTTCCATTTGTGCAGCCCGCTCAGCGTATCTTTCACGGAGCTCGAGTTTGTTAATGGATGATAACCAGGATAAAGCCAAATCATAATCACCCAAAAAGGCTAATTTATCAAGGGTGCCCGCGTAGATATCAAACCATTCCGGGTCGAATGTATGATCGCTTAAAAAGCCCGCATATTTTCTTGTGTATGTAAATTTGCCATCAAGAATCGACTTGTTTAGAGCAAGCATTTTATTGGGTAGGTTTTGTTTGTGAAACTGGATGCTGTCTGGATAGAAACGTTGATAACGTCTGCGGGTATGATAATCCCACTGAAGTGAATCTTTGCGTAGTGGAATAGTAAATCTGAAATTTGGAGCAGGTGATGATTGTATTTTTGCTGAAATGGAATTTAAAACTGAATCTGCTCCTACAAAATCCTTAGCAAGGAAAAGAGCATCTGCTTTTAGAACCTGAAGCTCGAGCAGTGTGTCTTGTGATGTGATAGATTTAGCGACTGTTTCATAGTTGCCGTTTTGTAGCTGAATTCGACTCCATGCATGCTTTACCAATGCGTTATTTGGGGTTAGGTCATAAAGATCTTGAAGCTGTTGATGAGCCCTTGAAGTATCTTGATCAGCTAAAAAAAACTGATATCGGTCCCACAGTCGAAGAGCTTCGGTTATAGCATGGGGACATTGTTTTTCGAATAAAGACCTGCGGGCAAAAATAAATTCAGATACTTGTTGGTCTACTGAATCAAGGGTTGTTTTTGCCAAGGTTTGATGCCATCCTGAGATCAGGGACTCAAAGGACTTCTGATAGGCAGTCTCAAAATCTGCATCTGCGTAAACTTTTTTGAAGTGATTGACGGGAAACTCATCGAGCAGGTATTCCACGAAAGATCCAGCAGTAGTGTAGCTGATGGCTCCTGCGCTGCCATAAAAGCCAGAGACAGATAATGCAGATTTCATTTGATCCGCTGAGGGCCAGGGTTTTTCTGCAGCTACAATTTGATGAAGCGTTGTCTGGGAGGAAGCATCTTTGGCAATTCCTTCAGCCAGTCCTTCTATAAGGCCAATGCTCCAGCTACCGTTGAAAAGGTCATTTCCAAACCGCTTGGAAATGACGTGCACCATTTCATGTTTGAGAACACCGGCCAACTGCTGCTTTGCAATATGAAGCTGATCTTGTGGCAGCCAGATGGGTACATAACTGGTGAATTTAGCCCCCGTGATCTTCTTTTTTTGCCAGGCGTGTGCGTATAGATAAGAATCGATCTTTCTCCCTTTTGGCCATTTCACCTGAAGGATCTCATTGATCACCTGAAAGTGAAATTCATGCCGGGCCGCCCAGTAGTCGATCTCATCTTGTGAATAGAACTGTTCATCAAAATATAGGTTAAAATGTTTAGTCTGTTGTACTCCTCCCAATCGCTCCTGAATTGTAGTTGCTGGGCTAATTATGCCGGCTTCATCCAGGTTCATATAGCTGAACAACAGACAAATAAGAGTTAATACCGTTATAAGTTTTGTCTGAAGGATTTGGCTCCAGTCTGGCAACATCCAGAGCAAAAGGATCCACAAAAAGGTTAGCCAGCGAAAGTATAGGAATGAACCAGAAATCTTTACGGATTCATCATAAATAGGTCCCGGCCATAATCCCCAAACGTGATTATAAAAATACACCTGGGGATATGAGAAAAACTCGATCACCAAAATACCTGCTGCAATGCATAACAGAATTAAGCTAACAATGAGTTTTGGAAAAGCCAGCTTAAAGTGACGAACTAAGCGCCCGATAGCAGCTCCAAAATAAGTACTTGGAAAGGGGATAAAGATCCAGAAGCCAAATCCATCAAAGGTGAGGCATCCTGAGACAGCGGAGAAGATAAAAAGGGGAATAGCAGCAATGTATAGCGTACCAAGAATTTTCAGTGTCGATAAAAGATCATTATTAGAAGAGGGATTAGATACATGAAAGGCAGCCCAAAAACATCCAATTATCCCTGCAAGCATAGCAGACTCAAAGTGAAAGTCCCTCAAAAGAGGAACAGTCAAAAGAGCCATTCCAAGAAGTATCGGCACTAATAGCCTTAGCTTAGTATTCAAAAAAGGTTGGATAATGTGATCGGATAAATACTGAAGGTAGATAAAGTAAAATAATAGAATTCGAAATGAAATTTCTTCAGTTTAAAATACCAGCCCAGTACACCCATCCAATAAATACAAACTGTAAGGGCAGACGAATCAGGAGTGCCCACACAAAAGGTGTAAAACCATTTTTACGGTAGTATTTTTTAAACATCTCAATATTGGCAGGAAAAACAGCAAATAAGAGAATGATCAATCCATAGGATGCTATGAGTTGAAGGGATGAGAACAACATCCCAATTCCGCCTATGATCTCAAAAAAACCACTTATAAGGACCAACGGTTTGTGCCAGGGTAGATAATCTGGCATGATCTTCATGAAAAAACCGGGTTTCAAAAAATGCAGTACACCAGCTACCATAAAAAGTGAGCCGATCAGATAACGGTGAAATTCGGGGTTTAAAAGTGTTTCCATAAAAAAATAACGTTCCAGTGCTATGGTATGAGGATGTTTAATTGGAATGTACACCGTTTTACCTTAACTCGAATACATCAAAACCCCAACTATTTTTTGAACATAGTCCTTAAAACGAACCAGATATTTTCCTTTCGTTCAGACAGCCGACGCGAAAAGTACGGCAGCCAGTCGCTCCCAAAAGGAACATAAATTCTTGTGCTATATCCTTCTTCTGTTAGTTCGACCATTGTTTCTTCACGCAAACCGTATAACATTTGAAACTCAAAGGATTCTTTAGAGATGTTCTGTTCTGATGCGTATGCTTTTACAAAATTGATCAGCTCATCATCGTGAGTTCCAAATCGTGGAAAGGAGGTGTTTTCCAGCAGTACTTTAGCCTGCTCCTTAAAGGCTTCTCGAATATCTGCCATGTCTTGAAGGGCTATCTTTTCAGGTTCCTTGTACGCGCCCTTAACCAACCGGATATCTGCACCCATTGCTGACAGTTCTGCGATATCGTTTTTACTTCGAAGTAGCATAGACTGAATTACCGTTCCCACATGATTACCATATTTTTCAAAAGCTTCCTGAAAGAGGTCCAGAGTAAGTTGAGTGTAGTCTGATCCTTCCATGTCAATTCGCACAAATTGATCGTGTTTTTGAGCTACATCGAGCAGGCGGAATAAATTCTCCCGACAAAAATCCAGATCAATATCCAGCCCCATCATGGTGATTTTTATAGAAATACTACTGTCTAAATTATGCTCATTGATACCATTTAGTAATCGAATGTAGGAATCCACCGTTTCTGATGCCGCCCTTCGATCGGTTACGTTTTCGCCTAATAGATCGAGAGTAAGTTTAAGATCTTTATTGTTTAATTCTTTGGCTTTGGGAATAGATTCGGTGAAGGATTCACCTGCCACAAAACGCTTCGCAAAAATGAATGGTAATTTCATAGCACTCCATAATTAAAAGGCGCGCAAAGTTAATCATTCCCGCGCATTAGTAAAATGTAACTACTTAATATTTCATTCGTGTAACAGAAGGAAGTAAATTTTATGCAGAAACATGATCACGATATTAAAAATGAATATTATGAACAAAATAGCAGTGGTTCTATTTGGATTTTTATTAATGGGAACTCAATTGTTGACAGCACAGTCAGCAGATGAAGTGTACAGAACAGAGCGCTTTTCAGTTTCCGGCTTGGTAAGCCTGGAAGTTCAAACCTCGGGAGGCAGTATTCAGGTTTTTGGTTCTAAAGAGGATGAAGTGGTTGCAGAAATGTACGTAAGAAAACAGGGTGATTATGTGGAACCCGATGAAGCTGACTTAAGCGATTACAAGATTGAATTTTATCAGGACGGGAATACCGTGAAAGTGATCGCAGACCGCAAATCCGGAGGTTGGAATTGGAATAACGGGTACTCTATTTCTTTTATCGTTTATACACCTAATGAAACGCGTACCCGGCTTAAAACATCAGGCGGAAGCTTGACAGCTAAAAATATGAGTGGAACTCAGGAACTGAAAACCAGTGGCGGAAGTATTACAACAGAAGGAATTCAAGGTGAGATGGTATTGAAGACATCCGGAGGAAGCATCCGCATGAAAGACATACAGGGTGATGTTGATGCCAAGACAAGTGGTGGGACGATCCGTGCAGAGTATTTAGTGGGAAATTTAGAAGCGAAAACCAGCGGGGGAAGTATTCGGCTTTCCGGAATTGAAGGCCGTGTGGAGGCCAAAACCAGTGGGGGATCCATTGATGCAGAAGTACTGGCACCTTCTGAACTGATCGACTTAAAAACAAGTGGCGGGAGCATTACAATTACAGTACCTCGTGAAAATGGATATGATTTAGACCTGGATGGCAACCGGGTATACGGTAAACTTGAAAGCTTCAGTGGGGAAATGGAAAAAGACGAAATTCGCGGCACACTAAACGGGGGTGGTGTTAAAGTGGAAGCTAAAACAAGCGGTGGTTCAATACGGCTGGAGTATCTATAAATAGATTTTATTTAGGTTGAGGTATAAAGCGGGCAGAAATGTCCGCTTTTTTTAAGTGGTTTTGTTAAGCAATTAGAACCCCGTCTCATGAATCCGGGATAGTTTTCTCTGAAATATTTGTTGAAAGCTGATGTCGGTTTCCCAACACATAATTCTTATATTCAAGGTTCGAAAAATTAGGACTGAATTTAACCATGCCCACAACCCAGACGGCTACCCAAAAAGCAAAAAAGCAGGAAGAGGAACGGCCCATTATTGTTAAGGGAGCCAGAACTCATAATCTAAAGAACATTGATGTTGAAATTCCCAGAGGAAAATTAACCGTTGTAACGGGAGTATCCGGGTCAGGTAAATCCAGTCTGGCCTTTGATACCATTTATGCTGAAGGGCAACGTCGGTATGTTGAAAGTCTATCAAGTTACGCCAGGCAATTTTTAGAGCGAATGGATAAACCGGATGTTGACTTTATGCAGGGAATCTCTCCTGCAATGGCCATTCAACAAAAGACAACTTCAAATAATCCGCGTTCAACGGTAGGGACCACAACCGAGATATACGATTATGTCAGACTTCTATTTGCCCGAATCGGACGAACGATCTCGCCGATTTCAGGAGATCAGGTAAAAAAAGATTCCCCACGAACAGCGATCAAGAAGTTATTTGAATCGCAGGATGAGGGCGAACGATTTTACGTTTTGCATCCTATTCCCCAGCATGAAAAAAAGAAGCTGGATGAAGAGCTCAAAGTATTAAAAGAAAAAGGCCTGACGCGATTACTGAACATCAATGATGAAAGCTTGGTAGATTTAACCACGGACGACATTGATCCCAAGAAGTTTAAGGCCGATAAACACCGGGTCTTGATTGACCGGTTGGTTTTAAAAGATGACGAAGCGACGCGGACCCGGATTGCAGACTCTCTGGAAACAGCTTTTCAGGAAGGTAATGGCCGTTGTTCCATCAAAATGAGAAATGGCGAAGAACTGAAATTCAGTGAGCGTTTTGAAATGGATGGCATGGAATTTCATGAACCCACCCCGCAAATGTTTTCCTTCAATAATCCATTTGGTGCGTGCGATGAATGCGAGGGCTTTGGAAAAGTAGCTGGAATTGATGAAGACCTTGTGATCCCTGATCACCAAAAGACAATACGGAATGGCGCAATTGCCCCTTTTGATTCCCAGAAATTTAGCATGCACCTTAAAGACCTTATAAAAGTTTGTGCTCGGGAAAAGATCTCCATTGACACTCCGTATACTGAACTTCCAAAAGAAGTGAAGAACATTATTTGGAAGGGAAAAGACGAATACATCGGTATTCGAAAGTTTTTTAAAGAGATCAAAAACCAATCGTATAAGGTGCATATGCGCGTGCTGTATTCTCGTTACCGGGGCTATAGTCGCTGTCCGGAATGTGAAGGATTTCGTGTTCGAAAAGATGCGTTATATGTAAAAGTCGGGGACCTGCATATCGGAGAGGTTTCGGAGCTAACTATTGGCCACGCCCGAAAGTTTTTTGATGAATTAAAGCTAACAGATTTTGAAGAAGATGTTGCCGGACAGATTCTGTATGAGATCAGAAAGCGACTAAAATACCTGGATGAAGTTGGCCTGGATTACCTAACGCTCGACCGGCTTGCTAATACATTGAGTGGTGGAGAATCACAAAGGATCAGCTTAGCAAACGCACTGGGTAGCTCCCTGATCGGAAGTTTGTATGTGCTGGATGAACCCACGATCGGATTACATCCTCGGGATAATGACCGACTTATTAAAATATTGGAATCATTGAGAGACATTGGGAACACGGTGTTAGTTGTTGAGC
>JAVLBT010000136.1:0-7877 GCA_031580945.1 Gracilimonas sp. | reverse complement strand
GTGTAATCAAGAAAGAATTTCACGCGGAGTATCGCAGAGTTAGGCGCTGATTTTCGCGGAGTATCAATTCTGCGTAACACAGCAAATCATCTGCGAGAAACAGGAAGGTTAAATAAGGCAGCTAATTTGAACTAACATAAATTACAGGAATATTTAGTGTCAGTTTTTACAAGTAAGATTTAATCATATCATAGCGTCATAAAAGATGAGGTTTTGTACCTATCAGGAAATACAATTCTGATTCTATACGAGGTTATTTTATTTTAAAATTTAAAAAAGTACACGAGATTAAAAATGAAGAGCAGGAAAGTTGAATTTGAGGGGAGTCAGGGCGAAATGCTATCGGCCCGGGTTGATGAACCAGAAACCGGGGTCACGAAAGGTGCGGTTCTGTTTGCGCATTGTTTTACCTGCAGTAAAAACCTGAGGGCGGTAGGACGGATAAGTCAGGCACTAACCGAACAGGGGATGGGCATATTTCGCTTTGATTTCACAGGTTTGGGGGAAAGTGAAGGAGATTTTGCGAACACTAATTTTTCTTCAAATGTGGAAGATCTTGTTAAAGCAGCAGATCACATGAATGCAGAATTTCATGCCCCTAAAATGTTAATGGGACATTCACTTGGAGGAGCCGCGGTGCTTCAGGCCGCGCATCTGATAGAGTCAGTCGAGGCAGTAGCAACAGTAGGAGCACCATGCAATCCTAAACATGTAACGCATCACCTGCTGGATAAAAAAGAAGAGATCAACAAGAAAGGGGAAGCTCGGGTGAAACTTGCAGGTCGGGTTTTCACGATCAAAAAACAGTTTCTGGATGACCTGAATGAGCAGAATATGGATGGCATCATCAAGAACCTGGATAAAGCCTTATTGATCTTTCATTCGCCAGTGGATGAAACCGTTGGAATTGATAATGCAGCACACATTTATAAGTTGGCAAAACATCCCAAGAGTTTTATTTCGCTGGATGATGCAGATCATCTTTTAACAAACGAGGAGGACGCACTGTATGTAGGCCGGGTTGCTGCGGCTTGGTCGGAGCGTTATCTGGATTGAGCGTTTTAACTAATTTTATTAAATCAATGATATCAGGAAAAGAAGTAAAAAATATGTGGAACAATATTTCAGGCATTGAAGATCTCAACGGCTTATTGGAAAGGTCAGAAAAGCAGCCTCAGCTGATCTACAAACATAGCCCGAGTTGTGGTGTAAGTTTTATAGCGAAGCAGGAATTAGAAGCGGAAGCAGATGAATTTCGAAATTCAGCAGATCTGCACCTGGTTAATGTGATTCAGGATAGACCCGTATCAAATGCAATTGCACAGGAATTTGGAATACGGCACGAATCGCCACAAGTGCTGGTACTTAAAAATGGAAAGGTGGTTTGGGAAGGTTCACATTGGCAAATTAAAAGCAATAATATTCTCCCCAGCCTGAAGGAAAATTAACGGATCAGCTATCCGAATTTTGTACCGGAGATCAGGCTTTTATAGGCATGAAGCATGGTGTTTTCGGAGGCTCCAAAATAGAACATCGTAAAGATAATGAGATTTATAAAATTCACTTTCAGATAGCTGTTCTCTTCATATTTACGTGCTGAAACTGTTACTTCTTTAGGCAGTATCCGGAAGGTGTTCCGTTCTCTGAGCCGTCGGATCATTTCAAAATCTTCCATGATCGCGTAATCTTTGAATCCATCCAGTTCCTCAAAAACATCTCTAATAATAAACAACGTTTGATCGCCACCCCGGCACATCAGTCGGTCAAAACGAGTAAACCAGGCATTGACCTTTAAAAGTGGATGAGAGGAATCAAAGGTAAACCGGTAACAACCTGACTCAGCCCCATCGCGGACTGCTTCCAAAATATCTGAAACGTAAGTTGTGGGAGGAATGGAGTCGGCATGTACAAAATAGAGTAGGTCTCCGTTAGTTTTTCGGGCGCCAAGGTTCATCTGAGCGGCCCGCCCTTTTTCCGGGGAGATCAAGCAGGTAAATCCTGCAGCTCGGACTTTTTGAACCGTATCATCCGAGCTTTGGCCATCTACTACCAGGATATCCTCCACAGAATTTTGGCTATTTTGCTTTAGGTGATTCAGTAATTCTAAAATTTGTCCCGACTCATTGTAGACGGGAATAACGATACTGATGCTCATCTTTTAAACTTAATTTTATTCCTGTGACAGCGTAATACGTCCAAACCAGGCTTTGGTAGTTTCCTCGGTATTATCGGAATCTGTCATGATGGTGATACCTGTAATATCACGAGGTTCTTCCCCAAAAGCATTCCTGTAATCTTCAACGATATTTCGTTTCAGTGTGATCCATTCACCGGCTTTTTCATTTCCTGAGTTTACAACAATATACTGAACCCAATTCGTAAAAGGACTTTCGGCAATGGTTCCAACTTCCTCCTTACTGGCCCACACATAATTCAACGAGCGTAGCGGAATATTAAACGAAGTAAAGGTAGTGTAAGTCCGATATCTTAACTTTTCCCCAAATGGAAGTTCACTTACAGGGTAATCAAAAGTGACATAAATGCGGGCCACAAAATCATCTCCGTCTTTTTTGGTGAGATCACCTGATTCAAGAACTTTGTCAATTTTCCATTCCCATTCCAAAGAACTAAATTCGTTTGGATCGGCCCTGAGGGAAGTGGTCACGCTGGATATTGCCTCATCGCTTGTTGCTTTGATAACCGGAGTACCGTCAACTTTGACATCACGCTCATAAACCGCTTCTTTTTTATTCCCGAAAGGCTCATGACGTAATATTTTGGCATTTTTATCATCGGGGTCAAAATCCGCCGGGTCTAACACAAATTGTTTTGTGCTGTCAGGGTTTAGCTGTATGGGATTTTGTGCGTATGCATTAACGCTCAACAATATCGTACTGAATAATATATGTGCCGTGGGAACTGCTATTTTTTTGATCATTTTCATAAGATAAATCTGTTTGGATAAAGAATACGTAACTTTAGACAGATTAGATGGATCTACATCCAAGAAACTTACGAAACGAATGAAGTAAGATTTTTTTAGCTCGGTTCGTCCAGATAACAAACGATAAAATAACACACATGATGCTACTTACATTACTTACGGCTATACTTGTTCAAACGGTTGCTTTGGACCATGAACATTCTAATAAACAAGATAGTCTTAAAAATTTGGGCTATGTAGAACTATCCATGGAACTGGTAAAAGCAGTCCGTGATGATAAAAATTTTGAAACTATCACCGATCGTTTGGCAAATGCTTCAGAAGATGAACTATATCGCGAGCTGAATACAGAATCAAAGAAAAAAGCGTTCTGGCTAAATATTTATAATGCATATGTGCAGATTCTTCTACTGGAAGAACCGGAGCTTTTTGAAGATCGGGACAGCTGGGTGGGATATAACTTTTTCACCTCTCCGCAAGTAGTGATCGCGGGTAAAAAATTAAGCTTTGATGACATTGAGCATGGAATCATGCGCCGATCCAAGATCAAACTCTCTATGGGTTACTTAAATCAGTGGTTTGTCGATGATTTTGTGGAACGCTTTTGGTGGGATGATGTGGATCCCCGGATCCACTTCGCCCTGAATTGTGGGGCTGCCAGCTGTCCATATATCGCTGTATATGATCCCGAACGTGTGGAAGAACAGCTTGATATCACCACCAAAAATTATCTGGAACAAACGACCGACTATTATCCGGACGAAAATGAAGTAGAAGTCAACCGGCTCATGAGCTGGTTTCGGGCCGATTTCGGGGGGCCGTCCGGAGCCATTCAAATGCTAAAAGATTATGAAGTGATCCCGGAAAATGCAGATCCTTCTATCTCCTATAAGGAATACGACTGGACTTTGGAACTCGATAATTATCAGGACATTTGAACTGAGTAATAGAATGGATGGTTAAATAAAAAATAACTGAATGCATACAGGTCATCGATCAAATACAGCCATTATTTATTTCAGCCTGAGTCCATGGAAAGAGGCTCAGCAGAAATCTTTTGTTTCGGGAAAAGAGTTTTACAAGAACTTCAGGATCGCTGCCTTACTGAGGTCTCACACTTGCCAACAGATTAACGAAACCGGACTTCCGAATTTTGTTTTTGATGAAAATAATCAGGAGGGAGCAAACTTTGGGGAAAAACTCGTTTCTGCCTTTGAGCATGTTTACCGGCAAGGATACGAGCATGCTATCGTGGTGGGGAATGACACTCCAAAGCTGGATTCTTCACATATCTCAGCTGCTGCTGACCAATTAGAAGGCCGAATATCAGATATCGTAATTGGACCTGCGATGGATGGGGGCACCTGGTTGATGGGTTTCAGCAAGGATGTTTTCGATTCCTCATTGATCAAGGAATTACCCTGGAATACCGATCAGCTTCTCAAAAAGATTATAGAGCATTTCTCTGAAAACCAACGTGTTACATTGCTCGAAACATTTGCAGATCTGGATAATAAAAAAGATCTGCTGGATTTTATCGAATACATTCATCCGGAAGATTTTTTAAGGGTTTTAAAGAGAAAAATTTTATCTATACTGGAAAATTTCCAGCCTACTTTTTATTCCTCCCTACACTTTTTAAAGAGTACGTATCTTAGCCACAATATTCTGCTAAGAGGCCCACCTTTTCTGTCTGACTAACACTCGATTAAAATTCAACTTCTACGCGGCATCTATGATGATAGTACGTCGTGTATTCAAAAATTAAAGTCAGATATACCAATGAAAAAACTAATACTAACAACAGCCGCAGTATTATTATGTGCTATTTCTATTTTTGCTCAATCCGGATTAGAAATAGCGGTTGTGGACCGCGAAGACGGGCAAGCCATTTCAGATGTACAGTTGATCATTTCAAATCAGGATATCGGATATTCTGAAACAGCAACCACCGATAAGCAGGGCAAAGTCCGGCGTACCAATTTGTCAACAACCGGAGCGTATGTGGTCAATATTCCAGAAGACAGCGATTTTTATGGCCTTTCGTCTGATCCGCTTCAGCTTCGCTCCAATACCACCCGAAGTATTACCATGGTGATCGCCCGTAAAAGTACGGTGACACTGGAAGAAATTACGGTTCAGGCGCCTATTACCAGAATAAATACCATTAATGCGGAAGTGGCATCTGAACTTAGCAGTGAGGAACTGGAAAGCTTGCCGGTAGAAGCACGAGATATCAATAAGGCATTATACCGCTTGCCAAATGTAACGCAGGCCACCGGGTTTTATCCTGAAGCTCCTACCGTGAGCATCAATGGGGCAAACTCACTTTTCACCAATTATCTGATTGATGGTATGGACAATAACGAGCAGTTCCTGGGAGGTCCAAAATTTCCAATCCCTACTGGTTTTGTTCAAAATGTCACCGTTTTAACCAACAATTATTCCACTGAGTACGGACTATCCGGAAATGGGGTTTTTAACATGACCACGAAATCGGGAGGTAATGAGTTGGGTGGAGAAGCTTTTTATATGGTACGTCCCGGCTCCATTGTGGATGGACAGTCCGATTTTGCCCAACGCGATCTGTCAGGGAATCAGGTAAAAGAAGGTTTTCAGCGCCATCAGTTTGGTTTTGGCATTGGCGGTCCCATTAAAGAAGACAAGACTTTTTATTATATCAATGCTGAACAGATCTTTGACCTGAAAGATAATTTATTGAATTCTCCACAGCTTGGCGTGAATGAAACCGTGCCAGGGCAGAATCGCTTTACCTTGCTATCTGGAAAATTGGACCACACCTGGTCCCCAAACTTTAGGTCGTCGCTTCGTGTAAACTCAGGACTCATCAATATTGAGAGACAGGGTGGAGGGCTGGATGGAGGAGTTACCTTTCCTTCAGCTGGAAATAGTCAGGATCGAAATTCCTTTTTGGCGGCACTAAAAAACAGTTACCGAATTGGCGGATGGAGTGGAGAAACCAATCTGCAGTATTCCCGTTTCCGGTGGAACTACAGCAATCCAAATAATCCCGACAGTCCGGCTGCAACGGTTTTGGGGCCCTCTGGTCAAACTATAGCCGTGGTTGGAAATCCCGGATTTGAATTCGATAATATCGAGAACACAGTCCAGGTTCAGCAAAATTTCACGTACCAAAAAAACAATCACACCTTTAAAGTAGGAGCGAGTGTATTGAGTGCAAATCACGCTCTGCTGGGTGGAGGTAATGAATTTGGCAACTACACGATTCAGCTTGATCAGGCTCAGTTGAATGCCTTGAGAGATCAAAACCTGGGTTCATCGCTGAATATCAATGATCTGCCGACAAACGCTCAGGTGCTAAGTTACGCAGTAGAACTTCGCCCGACACGCTTTGGAACCACTCAAAACATCTACAGTTTTTATGTGGAAGACCTGTACTCGGTGAACTCCAACTTGAATCTTACTTTTGGCTTGAGATATGATTACGATGATCTTTCGGTTGGTGGGGGAGATTCCGGTGATTTTAATAACATAGCTCCCCGATTCAACTTCAATTACAAGTTAAATAATAGAAGCAGTTTCAGAGGCGGTTATGGGATCTTTTATGATAAGATCGTGTATTCGGTGTACAGCGATGCCCTTCAGCAAAACTCTACTGCCGCTGATTTCAAGGTGCAGCTTCAGGAGTTGATCGATCAGGGAATTTTGCCAGAGGATACCGACCTGGATGCTGTTACCTTTAATGGAAATGTGTCAGCAGGAATCAACAACGCTCCTTTTCCAAATGGTCCTACCTCGAACGAGATCACAGCCAACCGAAATAATATTTTCAGTAACTCGCTTCGGATCTTAAATCCGGATGGATACGATAATCCCTATACCCATCAGTTCTCGATAGGTTATCAGCGACAGTTGGGAGATGATAAATTGTTTTATGTGGATGTCATGCATTCACGGTCAGAAAATCTATTCCGCCTTCGCGACCTGAATGCCCCGGCGCCCTATCCGCTGAATGATCCAGATAACGTTACAGTACGCTCACAGGAGCAAGCAGATCTCACCCGCCCGGTACCCATATTTTCAGATCAAAACGGGACCTACAGCATCGTTGATGGTGATACGTTGCGCGGAATCGGCCGAAATGTAGTGATGACCGAAACCGCCGGCCAATCCAGATATTGGGCAGCGAGCTTCAACCTTCAGAAATCGCGTTTGAATGATAACTACTCATACCGCATCTCCTATACACTCTCTGAGCTAAGAAACAATACAGAGGACATTAACTTTAGAGCAGAGGATGCCAATAATTTTGGAAAAGAATGGGGCCCTTCCATCAATGATCGAACCCACGTGATCAGTGGATTATTTAGCTGGTATGCTTTTGATGGATTTTCCGTAAATATGGCTACACTCCTGCAGAGCGGGCAGCCCATCAACCGAATTCCCGATGCGAGTATCTATGGTACAACAGATCTGAATGGAGATGGCCGTTCTTTTGGTGATGCTTATGTTGGAAACAGCGACCGAAGTCCGGGTGAATCCAGAAATAGCGACCGTTTACCCTGGGCCACCACCTTTGATGCGGGCATTCAGTATCAGGCACCGTTTGGAAACGGACAAAAACTGGAACTCCGGGCAGATATATTCAATATCTTCAACACGCAAAATCTAAGTGGCTATGCCAATAATGCGACCCAAAGTAATCAAATTCAGGTAGGACCGGCCGCTTCCGGTTTGCTGGTTCGTAAAAACGCGAGTCCACCAAGACAAATTCAGTTTTCAGTTCGGTATTTATTTTGATTTAGTTAATGGTTATTGGTTGAATTGTTATTCGGATCATACTTGTAACAAATTTCCAATAACCATTTCCTCTGAACAAAGTTTGGAGAACCTGCGATGTTACTACCAAAGAAAAATTTTTAATAGAAAGAAAGTCCTCCATTGAGGGAGG
>JAVLBT010000135.1:0-7880 GCA_031580945.1 Gracilimonas sp. | reverse complement strand
CTTCAGGGGAGATCAATTCAAGCAACAGTTCCTGCTAGAATTTTTCTTGGGGCGTTGATCTCTAAACCGAAATCTTATTAATTGCCCTAGCCATAAACACCATCCCGTCTTACTCCCCAATAAGTGTAACAACAATTTCACGCTCTCTGGGTTTATTATCGCACTCCAGATGAAATATCTGCTGCCAGGTACCATTCTTAAGCTCGCTGTTTTCAAAAGGCACCGTTATGGAAGGCCCCATCGTCGTGGCTTGCAGGTGTGAATGTCCGTTCCCATCATGCCATTGTTGTTCATGACCATACTCTTTGCTCGGAGGAATGTATTTATTCAGCAACTCCGGAAGATCTTTTTCCAGACCCGGCTCAAACTCGATAGTCCCAATAGTTGCGGTTGACCCCACATTAAAAACCGTACAAATTCCACTTGTAAGCTTTGCCTTATTTAAGATCTGGCGGACTCTGTTAGTGATGTCATGCATGTGGCCATTCCCATTCGTATGCAATTTTATTTTGTGATGTTCTACCATATCAAATCGCTATTAAATTTATAGGTTAAATCTCCTAATTTCGGTTCGTGATTTTATCCATTAATAAATTAGCTCTTGCGCCAGTATTACCTGTGCTTTTACAGTGTCCTTTACCTCTGAGATCATCGACTATTGTTTGAATGAGCGGCTGCTGAACATGTTTTGGATAAGGAAGCTTAAACGCTTCTCTTCCTGATTCCGTTTTCAAGATTATTGGCTTACTGTCATCGAACGTACTGAAAGTGATGGATCCTTTTCGTCCAAAGATCCTGATCTCATCTTTTTGATCCTCAGGTTGCGAGGTGAAATTCCATAACCCATTACCAGGAATTCCATTTTCAAAAGTGAATGAAGCCGAAAGAACATCTGCAGCCTTGTACCAGCCCATCCGGTTTGCTGTATTTCCTGTAATATTAGTTATTGGTCCCAGCAGGAATTCGATTAGGTCCAGCTGATGGGAAGCCAGATCATGGAAATAGCCCCCACCGGATATTTCTGGTTTTGTGCGCCAGTTATTGTGTTCACTTGGTGATTTAAAATCGTCTGGTTTTGGAGGTTTGACCAACTCAATGGAAAGAGAAGTGATCTTTCCAATGGCATTGTTTTGCATTAACTCTTTTACTTTACGAAAATAAGGCAGTTCTCTGCGGTAGTACGCCACAAACAAAGGAACTCCAGCGGTTTCGCAAGCTTCGATCATTTCAAGGCATTCTTCATGGTTTATTCCCATCGGTTTTTCGACATAAACCGGTTTGCCAGCCTTGGCTGCTTTTGTCGTATAGGTAGCATGAGAATCGGGCGGAGTAGCAATATAGATCGCGTTTACCTCTGCATCATTGATCAGTTTATCGGCATCAGAATACCAGCGAGGGACCAGATGGCGCTGGGCATAATCTTCGGCTTTTTCAGCATTTCGGCGCATGACAGCTACTAATTCAGAGTTTTCGATCTTACTAAAAGCCGGCCCGCTTTTAACTTCCGTTACTTCACCGCACCCTATGATGCCCCATTTAATTTGATCCATACTATCTGAGTTTTGGTTAATTGATAAAAGGTAAGGAAGCAGATGTAGAAATAACTGTCAAGCTTGTTACCACAGGCACCCTCCGCGAATTTTAGCACGCTAAAATACGGCACCTCCCTAAAGGGAGGACTTCCTGAATATCCAACAGAAGAATATTCAATAATGAATTTTGAAGGACTAAAATACTTCGAGATTCAATGTTCCTCTGTTCAATATTCGATGTTCTCAATCTCCTTTTGAGGGCAGATAAAACCAAGCGGTCGTTCCCGATTGGTTTGTGAGGGGGTTGGTGCCAAGGGTATTTAAATTTTACACTGCCAAGAAAATTTTGTAAGGAATGGCTTCCAAAATGCTCTAACTACTAAAAAAGTTACCATGAGCCGAAATAAGATCATTCCATATCAGCGAAAGATGAGAGCTATCGCCAGAAAACTACGTAAGAATATGACCCTTTCTGAAGTGTTGTTATGGCAACAAATACGCAAAAGAAAACTTGGGTTTCAATTTCACCGGCAGGTGCCTATGCTTACATTTGTTGTGGATTTCTACTGCCATGAGTTGATGCTTGCCCTGGAGATTGATGGCATCAGTCACGATAATCCTCAAAACAAAGCTTCGGATCAGGAGCGACAAAAGCTTCTTGAATCCTATGGAGTGAAGTTCATTCGCATTCCGGATATTGAAGTGAAACGTAATTTGGATGGGGTTGTGCAGTATTTGGAGGCTAAAGTTAGAGAGTTGCTAAATGAAACTTCATAGCCCCAAATAACACCCTCCGCTAATTTTGATAAATCAAAATTGGGCACCTCCCTCAAGGGAGGAATTCCTTTAATATCGAATATTGAAGTAATCGAGAATACTTCTGAATTGAATGTTCCTCTGTTCAATATTCGATGTTCTCAATCTCCTTTTGAGGGTAGATAAAACCAAACGGCTGTTCCCGATTGGTTTGTGAGGGGTGTTGGCGCCAAGGGCAAATTCTCATTAACTGGAAGAAATCATCAACCAAAAAAAATCCCTCACGCGAATGAATTCACGTGAGGGATTAATGCAAGTAGTGAGAACCTTAGTCCTCTTTATTTGTGTTTACTTGTTCATTAGTTGTCTGAATTCAGTCAAAGTACCGCGAACGGCTTTGGCTGATTCATCCAAAAGGTCTTGTTCTTTTTCGTTTAATTCAACTTCAATTACTTCTTTTATACCACCGGTTCCCAATTTCACAGGAACGCCGATATAAAGGTCATCTATTCCATACTCTCCATCGATATGAGCACAAACCGGGAAAATGCGGTTTTGATCAAGAAGAATTGCTTCTACCATCTGAGCTGCGGCTGCACCCGGTGCATACCATGCAGATGTTCCCATCAAGCCCACGATCTCGCCGCCGCCTTTCTTGGCTCGGTTTACGATCTCTTCAAGGCGATCTTCATCAATAAAATGTGTGATCGGCATTCCACCTAAAGTAGTGAAACGTGGCAGTGGAACCATGGTGTCGCCATGACCACCCATCAGTAAAGCCTGAATGTCTTTTGGTGATACATCCAGCTCACTTGCAATAAATGCACGATAACGAGCAGTATCCAGGATTCCGGCCATTCCCATGACTCTTTCATAAGGAAGTCCGCTTGCTTCCTGTGCAACCTGAACCATTACATCCAATGGGTTCGAAACTACGATAATGATGGTTTCAGGAGAATGCTTCGCAAGCTCTTTACTAACACTGCTTACAATATTAGCATTGATCTCGAGCAGGTCATCACGGCTCATGCCCGGACGTCGCGGAACACCGGCTGTAACAACACAGACATCTGATTCAGCCGTATCCGCATAGTCTACCGTACCTGTTATACGCGTATCAAATAGGTGTACAGGGGCAGATTCCCACTGATCCAATCCGCGACCTTTAGAAGGATAAAAGGTTTTATCGCCGTCTTTCTTTTCAATATCCACGGCTACAATTTCTTTGCAAATATCACGCTGTGCGAGTACGTCAACTACGGTTGAGCCAACATTTCCACCAGCTCCAACTACTGTTACTTTCATGTGTTTATGTTTTAGGTGTTCGGTTTATGATTTAAAATACCTTTGATTCATGAATTTCTTATAAAGATAAGGAAATGAAGAGGATGATTCAGAGATCATGGTATTGATTTTCATACATTAACTAATGGAGTAAAACAGCCCATCCTTTCGGGATTCCTTATTTTAATATTTTGTCATTCCGAGTGCCTAAAATAATAGCAAAGTATATAATTACTGAACACGAGGAATCTCAATGTTTAATACATCTAACCAACTTAAGCTTTGAGGCCCTTCGCTTATTACATTCCAATCCAAATCACTTTGATGATCGCTCAGGGTGACAACTTTTGGGCAGAGTAGTTTCCACTTTATTAACTATCCATTTGGAACTACCCAACCCTTCCAGGGTTACATCGAGCCTTTTGTTTGCGAAGTATCCCAGGTAACCCTGGAAGGGTTTACGATCGAGCTCGAAAGTGAGACTACAAATTTTCTGCAATATGGCTGGCGATTTGTTCTGCATGGACTCTGGAGTTTTCGATAAACAACCGGCTCGTATCCATTCCTCCGCAAACAACACCGGCAACATACACCCCTTTGCGTTTTGTCTCCAGGCTGTCCTCGTCATAAATCGGCATGCATTTTTCGTCGTCGGTAAGTTCAACTCCAAGCGACTCCATCAAATCGTAGTTTGGGTGATAGCCGGTCATTGCCAGCACAAAGTCGTTTTCGAGCGTTACCTCGCCATCCGGGGTATTGATAATCACTTCCTTTTCGCGGATCTCCTTCACTTCAGAATTAAAATAAGCCGGGATCTCCCCATTTTTGATCCGGTTTTCGATATCAGGTTTTACCCAGTATTTCACCGTTTCTTTGATGCCGTCATACTTCAACAACATCGTTACATCAGCGCCGCTTCTCCAGGTTTCCAGGGCAACATCCACGCCAGAGTTTCCTCCTCCGATCACCAACACTTTTTGCCAAGCATATGGATGCGGTTCATCATAATAATGCTTCACTTTGGGAAGATCTTCTCCGGGAACGCCCATCTTATTTGCCTGACCATAAAAACCGGTCGCTACAATTACTTTATCAGCTTTATACACTTCTTTATCGGTGGTTACCGTAAAGTTACCATCCTCGCCTTCCATAGAAGTAACCGTTTCGTATAAACTAATCGGTAATTCATAATGCTCTGACACACGCCTGTAATATTCCAAAGCTTCTGCCCGGGTTGGTTTGGAACCATGAGATATAAAAGGAACATTTCCGATCTCCAGTTTATCGGAGGTCGAAAAGAAAGTCATGTTTGTAGGATAGTTATATAAAGAATTTACTAAACACCCTCTCTCAATAATTTTAAAAGGTATTTTTTTCTCTTGAAGGGCAATTCCGGTTGCAAGCCCGATGGGGCCTGCACCAATAATAATAACCATAGGTTTTTATGTATTTAGGTTGATTTGAGTGAATGAAAACTTAACAGGCTAAAGATACGAATCGTTTGAGTGACAGAACAATTTCACTCAATGAACGATTTCAGAACAAGATGCGATGTTGTACCTTTCATTCCTATCAACAAATATTCCATAAATCTTTATGATTCGTTCTATTACTGTTTTAGCTATACTTTTCTTTCTGTCCGCAATATCGGTTCATGCCCAATTATTAAATGTGGAAAGCGTGCGCGCCACAGAAGACTCAGCCGGATGGTACGGCGAACTTGAATTTGACCTTTCCCTGAATGGCTATAACGAACGTGTGCTCGAATTCAGCAATGAATCCAACCTATCGTATTTCTCCAAGAAACACAGCTATATGTTGCTCAACAGCCTGAATTTTGTGAATATCGACGGCAATTCATTGATCAGCAGTGGCTATCTTCATCTAAGGTCCACACTGTTTCGTAATAAAAAATGGTCTCCGGAGGGCTTTGCCCAATATCAGTACAATCGAAATTTAGGATTGAACGAGCGGATATTATTTGGTGCAGGAGCAAAATATAGATTTTATGCCTCAGAAAACTGGAGAGCTACTTTATCATCCGCTTTAATGCTTGAAATTGAGGAGTGGCAACTAACTGGACGACCTTCCATCAAAAATGATTACTTGAAAAGCACCAGCAACATGTCATTGAGAGGAAAGCTTGGCGATGCTGCTTCATTTCTGCTGGTTGGCTATTATCAGGCGCGACCCGAACAGTTCTTCAAAGCCCGATCAATTCTGGAAACTGAATTGGAAATGGAGATCACCAAACAAATTGCCGTGAGCATCAGCTTTATCGCCTCCTATGATGCGGAACCTATCATCGATATACCTAACTTAACGTATGCACTGAGTAATGGGTTGGTGATAAAATTATAATGAGTTAGACAGAATTATTAAAATCCTTAACTAACTATCTCCTATCCTGAATTCATAGTTAATCTCGAAACCGGAAAATCTACTCTGCTTCAAACCACTGTAAAATTACCCGGTACAACCATCCGGGAGGTGAGCTTAAAAACCCCACATGGCCGCCTTTTTCCGTAAAACAGGTTTGGATATTGGACTTGGAATCAAAATCATCAAAAGGAGCAAATTCGATGGGGCATAGTGTATCTGCTTTACTGTGAATGACTAATAAAGGAACTTCAACATCCTTATAAAAATGCTTGCTCGAACATTGATGATAATAGTCATCAGCTCCGTCAAAGCCATGTAGTTCAGCCGTAACCTGGTCATCAAATTCATAAATGGAATTTCCTCTGAAAGCCGGCATTTGCGGAAATTTTTCTCTTTTTTGCTCCAGCTTCTCGACAAGCGTCTTCAAAAACCGGTATTCATACACACGATTGATTCCCTGATGCATTCGGATAGCACCTTCTTTTAAGTCATAGGGCGGAGAAACTGCTACCGCCCGACTCACCAGGCTTTTATCCGCCTCCTCACCCAGATATTTGACTAACGCATTCCCACCCAGTGAATACCCAACAGCATACCTTTCTTTTCCCGGAAACCGTTTGCTGATCCATTTAAAAAATGTTCGAAAATCATTTGTGTAACCTGAATGATAGAACCTGGGCTGATCATTTAGCCGGCTTCCGCATCCTCTAAAATTCAATGCAACCGATGTAAAGCCAGCCTGCTTCAATTTGCTCATCAAGTTCGCAATATAATGCCGATCCGTAGATCCCTCGAGTCCATGAAAAAGGGCAACTACCGGTTTCTCTGAATCAGCCTCACACACATCCACTTCCAAGAAATCTTCATCAGGTGTTGAAATTTCTATTCGCTCATAATGTGGCTTCCAAATCTTTGAAAATTGCGATGCCACAATAGTGTGAATATGCGTGTTCCAAGCCCACCAAATCGGTTTAAAAGGCTCAAGTCCCGTCCGCATTTCTTCATTGATAGTAGATCTGCTCATACCGTAAATCTATACAGATTCTGACATTCATTCCATTTCTCATTTTCAGACAAGCTTTGCATCTGCTATATTCTGAAAAAAATCAGATGCATGGCTTCCTCACTTACCCCTATTGAATACATTCGAAGCATACTGGCTGTAATCGTATTCTTTCTGATGTTTGCCATATCAACACCGCTTATCGCCTTGCTATTAGTCATCTCTTTCGGAAAGGCCACAAATTTTATAGTAGAAAAATTCGGACCATTCATCGCTTATCCTGTCCTTTGGACCCTTGGCATAAATTTTAGTGTGATACAACATGGCGAACCTATAGAACCGCCGGTTATTTACACCATCAATCACAGTTCAACGCTCGATCTGGTTACAATGATCGCACTGGGTTTGCCTCATATCAGGTTTGTTGCAAAATGGGAACTACAATACAACCCGCTTTTTTTTATTGTAGGCAGGCTCACAGGCCAGGTTTTTATACAGCGGAAGAAAAGCGAAGAAGCGATCAAAAAACTACAAAACACTTACGATCGCTTAAAAAGGGATACGTTGTCTATTATGGTAGCCCCGGAAGGTTCGAGAAAACATCCCGGGATTATCGGTCCATTTAAAAAAGGAGCTTTTCATATGGCCATCGACCTCGGTTTTCCCATTGTACCTATCTATTTTGATGGGAATCAGCAATTAAGTTTGGGAGGCTCGCTTTTATCTAAAAGCGGAACCGTTGAGGCCCATATTCATCCACCTATTGACACCTCAGGGTGGAAAAAGGAAACTATTGAAGAACATATCAAAGAAGTTCGAAATAAATATCTGGAATGGGCCGGAGTGGAAGAATCCTGATTATTTATCGCGAAAAAAGTAGATCTTTTTGCTGTCCGCATCTCTGCGACTCTTCACCTTTATAT
>JAVLBT010000134.1:3574-8065 GCA_031580945.1 Gracilimonas sp. | reverse complement strand
TCCCGCTCCCCAGCTCATATATTTGTTGATAAAGTCTGGAGCCATGTCGGTACCGGGCCTCGTTTTTGATACTAACTCAACAGCATAAGCGAGCACGTTCTCAGGCACGGGAACTTCCCTGACTAACTCCTGAAGTTCCTTGAGTTTATCTTTGGAGACCAAAGGATTGATTTTGTATTCCTGATGCGCTGTAGTTTTACTTACAATTTCTTTTTCTTCCTCAAGCGTTGGGTAATCCACCCAAATATTAAACATAAAACGATCAAGCTGTGCCTCGGGAAGCGGATAAGTACCTTCTTGTTCAATCGGGTTTTGCGTAGCCAAAACGAAGAAAGGAAGATCAAGGTCATAGGTTTTTCCTCCCGTTGTTACATGGTATTCCTGCATGCCTTCTAAAAGGGCCGCTTGCGTTTTGGGAGGAGTCCTGTTGATCTCGTCTGCCAAAACGATGTTGGCAAACACCGGGCCTTTAATGAATGTGAATTCTTTACGACCAGAATCTTTGTTCTCTTCAATAACTTCCGTACCTGTAATATCTCCGGGCATCAAATCAGGAGTAAACTGAATACGATTAAAGGTAAGATTTAGTGAATCCGCTAACGTTCTTATTAGCAATGTTTTAGCTAAACCGGGAACTCCAATTAATACGCAATGTCCTTTGGAAAAAAGACTAATAAGTAGTAAGTCAATTATATCATCCTGACCGATTACAGCTTTATGAATTTCACTTTTTATTTGATGAAAAACTGCATTGAATTCGTCTGCTAATTTCACTGGATCTTTGGTGTTAGTACTCATCGGGTACCCTCAGTTTCAGGATTTGGTGTGCTGCCCGGGATAGGCTGATCTATATTTTTTCTTTTGGGAACGTCAATCTTGTATTCAACATACATTTCATCCCGAAGTTCTCGCATCCATTCTTGCATAATACGGTACTGCTTTTGTTGTAGAGCAATACCCTTTATACGCTGATAATCTTGTTTTAGATTTGCAATATGTTCAGGAATTTGTTCGTCAAGCCGAACTATTCTATAAGCTCTTTTATTCTGGCTTTGCAAATTGAAGGGTTTAGGTTCCGATATTGCACCAACTTCATCCATCAATAACACAATTCTATACATAGATGGGTCTAATCGGTTCAAAGCAATTAATCGTTCTCCGGTCTGCGGATCAGTGAGCTTGCCTCCACGACTGGCAGTATTGGGATCCTGACTAAATTTCCGGGCTACATCAGAAAACTTAACTTCAGGATTTGAAATAATACTATCGCGAAGTGAAGAAAGCCGGTCAATAGCATATTGTTCATCTATTTGATCCTCTTCAATGGAAATCAGAATATGGGAGGTCTCAATTTGATCCCCTACACGGCGATCTAATTTAATGATGTGATATCCAAATTGAGTTTTAACCACTTTCGATATTCCGCCAGGTTTAAGAGCAGATGCAGCTGCGGAGTATTCCGGAACTAATTCATCTAAACCCATCATTGGTAATTGTCCGCCGCTATTGGCAGTTCCCGGATCATCGCTATGACGCGCAGCTAATTCTTCAATGGTTTTTCCATGTACCACTATTGAATCTCTGAGCTGTTTAGCGTATCTCAAAGCCTGATTTTCAGCATCCTTTTTTGCAGGTGGAATAATTACTATTTGAGATAATGAAACTTGCTCCGGTATAGTAGGCAGAGAATCCTGGGGAATATTCTCAAAAAATTGTCTTACTTCTGGCCTTGTAATAGAAATGGACTGCATTTTTTGCTGCTGAACGCGCTGGGATGTCATTTGTTCACGAAACTGGTCCCTGAAGTCAGCTTTGATCTGTATCAAAGACTTTCCAAAAGCTTGCTCTAATGCGCGTTCACTTCCAGCTTGCTGCAATAATTGTTGAATTCTCCGATCCATCTGAGCATCAACTTCTTCGTCTGATACTACGATGGAATCGATCTCAGCTTTTTCTAATAAAATATAGTTGTCGATAGATGACTCTAAAAAAGCATACCACAAGTCTTTGGTGAATTCAATTTGTTGTCCTGATACCTGAGCCTGTCGTAAATAATCTGAGACAGATTGATCAATTTCAGACTTCAGAATAATATTATCATTGACATGAGCTACAATTTGATCGGCCAGCTGCGGTGATTGTTGTGCTTGAATAGTTTGATAGTTAAAAAAGCCAAATAGCAAAAGGAGGGGGAGTAAAAAATAGTTTTTATTCATTATATGAGTTATTCAATGTAGCAGTATCTGGTACTGCGGTATTAGATTCTTCGTTATTAACGGAATGAATTATAATTTCATTATTAGCCTGACCTTGAAGATAAAGATTCTTTACATAGGTGTTAAATGTTCTTTTCCGTTTTTCAAGCGTTAACCAATCTCTGATTTGATTAATAAGCCAGTCGAGATCTGGGTGATCTCCTTCAGGGCGTTCATCAATTAACTGTACAAAGTGGTATTCACCGGAAGTGCGATAAGTAGGCGAAATTTCAGAGGGTCCAATGATCTGTAAGTACCTATTGAGCATATTGTATTCTCCTCCGGCTACTGATATTGGCCAAAATCGTTCTGATTCTCTGATTTTTAATTCAGGAAACTTAGAATATTTTCGGGCTACGTCTTCCCATTCATTTCCTCGCATTAATTCCTGCTTTGCTTGTTCGGCATCGGCGTTTGTTTTGGCTACTAAATGCCGAAAACGAACGTATCGTTCATCAAGGACAAACCGGTCCTTATGTTGCTGATAATAATCACGGGCTTCCTGTTCCGACACCGTTAAGTCATCTTCAAACTCACTTATTACATAATCCTGAACTTCCTGAAGAATGAGTTCTTCTTGCATACGCCTGATTTTTTCCTGTACATCAGGTCGGCTTGTAAAATTTAGCCGGTTGGCTTCCTGAAGGATCACTTGTTTGCGAATCCAATCGTCTCTGTATTTTTCGACAGCAGTTACACTATCGGAACGGAGTACATTCAAAGGAATACGCTCAAGGGCCTCTTCGAGTGTCAACTGTTCAGTATTCACTTCAGCCAGTAGAACAGGAGGGGTGCTATCCGTTTGCTTGCACCCTCCAATTATCAGCAGGAAAATAAATATGGCCAGTTGACAGAATTTCATTTTATGGTATTCAGGAATCTTTTTGATATGCTTCCCTGAGATTCTTCATATTGGCATTCACATTGTAGGTAGATCGTAGTTCTTCCAACCATTCTTTCTCTCGCTGTGGCTGAAATTCAGATAACAACCTGTTAAATGCTTCCTTAAAAGACATCGTACGGGCCGGAAGTATTTCCTGTAGCCAAAAAACCGCCTTTCGATTATTGTACTCAAAGTTCTCAGAAAAAGATTTTGTATCCATATTCATAAGTCTGTCAAATGGTGGTTCAGAATACTCACTTGTTGAGTCGCTTGAGACCCCAAGATTTAAGATTTGATTACGAAGGCTGTCCGGGGATCCACCATTAAGAACAAATGATTTTGCTTTTTCAAGGGTTGAATCGTGGCGGGCAGTTAGTAAATAATAAAATGGCCGTTCTTCATATTGATAGTTCTGAATATTATCCTCATACATATTTTGTAGCCTTGAACTATCTACAGTAGCTGCACTCCAGATATTGTCCTCATTAATATTATAAACCACCAAACCATTCAGATAATTTTGTGATTGCTCCTCAAAAGCAGGGTAGCGTTCAAGGGTTAATTCAATGATGCTATTATCAGCTGCGAAATCTTTAAAATTATTGAACCAATCTTCGGCATATGTGCGAGCTATACGTTGGTCATATCGATTTTTTAGATAGGTATGAAAATCAGCAGTAGTATAGGTGTTTGAACCTAAGGTATAAATGCTTTCATCTGCCAGCGAAGTGGGGAAGGACAGATCTTTGATCATCGTTGTATCCTGTCCTATCAACCAGGCCTCATATTTTTGAAGAGAGGTGTTATTTAATTCAGAACCAAAATTTTCGCTTAAATAATTAAGTACGAACTGATTATTCTCTTCATAATAAGGAGAATCTTTTAAGTCCTCCATGAGTGCTTTATTTCTATCGTCTTCGGTAGCGTAACTTTCTACAGAGTCAACTTTAAAAATATGATATCCGTAATTGGTTGTAACGGGCTCAGAATAATCTTCTTCAGGATCTAAGTTTACAATTGCATCAACAAACTCCATTGCAAAATTTGATTGATAGCTAACCCAACCAATCCTACCGTTATTTCTAATAGAAGCTCCATCTTCAGAATACTGACTAACTGCCTTTCCCCAAGCCGTACCTGATTCCAGTGCACTATAAGCATCGCTAATTTTAGCATAGGAGGTGCTGTCGCTTCCTCGTACATAAATGTGACTGGTTAGCCTTGCTGGGGTCCGTTCTCTTTTATCCTGTAATAAGGCAATATGATATCCGAATTGTGTACGGAACGGTTCAGATATTTCACCAACTTCAAGATCATAAATCGTATCTTCAAAAGGCTTCACCGTTCTGCCAG
>JAVLBT010000134.1:0-3564 GCA_031580945.1 Gracilimonas sp. | reverse complement strand
CTTCTTCCGCCTCTTTTTGTTGAATATTTTTCATTTACCTCATCAAGCGGAACTCCATCCTGAATTTCATTACGGGCATCAAGAAGTTTGTTCTTCGCCTGTTCGATCTGTTCTTCCGTTGAATTTTCATTTAGTGCAATTAAAATGTGGTAGGGCTTGAGTTCCACGTTTGCCCGCTCTTTATAGGCAGAAAAAGCAGAGGGTTTGATCTCATTTTCTAACCACCAGGCATAAGCTGCTTGTTTCACATAATTCTTATGCTCTTGAACCAATGCAGAGTCTGAATAGTACCCCTGATCTCGAGCTGCTTTTAATTTGGCTTTATAATCAAGGTAAATTGGTAAGAATGATTCTAAATCCTCCAAGGATACATCCTCAACATTTCCACTGGAATAATTTTCTTTAAGTTCAGCATAAGAAATGTTCTCATCGCCTACACTTCCTACAACTGTATTATCAACGTTTGTCTGTCCCAAAGCGATCATGGGAAATATTGTGATAAGGAATAAAGAACTTATTAATCGAGATTTAAATGTGTTCGCCATTGCGAAATTCATATAGGTTTGAGTGATTGATTGTTATAGTTAAGTGTTTATTTAAAATAGCATTCCTGCAAATGTAGCAGTCATTAAGTTGGCTAAAGTTCCGGCAAAAACTGCTTTAATTCCAAATTTTGCCAAATCAGATTTTCTGCTTGGTGCCAGTCCTCCGATTCCACCGATCTGTATGGCGATGGAAGAGAAATTAGCAAACCCGCATAAAGCGAATGTTGCCATGGCAATAGTTTTAGGTGAAATATTAGCAGCGGCTACTTCTTCAGCTAATAATAAGTATGCTACAAACTCATTTAAAACAATTTTAGTACCCAGCATTGATCCCATATTGACGGCATCGGCCCAGGGGACACCAATGAGCCAAGCAATGGGAGCAAATAACCATCCTAAAAGCATTTCAATAGTTAGGCTTTCACCTAAAAGTGAGGTAATACCTGATAGGTCACTTCCCCAACCTAAAATCCCATTGAACATGGCTAATAATGCAATGAATGCCAATAACATAGCACCTACATTTAAGGCTAATTTTAAGCCAACACTTGCTCCGCTTGCTGCTGCATCAATTCCATTGGCATCCGTTTTTTCTACATGCATGGAAACATCACCTTTGGTCACAGGTTCACTATCTTCTGGATAAAGGATCTTAGCAATTACAAGAGCAGCAGGCGCAGCCATTAAACTGGCTCCAAGTAAACGTTCTGCGAATAGTTGTTGGGCCACCGATATTTCTAATCCATTCGCCTCTGCAAAAGGTGTTCCCAGCATGGCCACATAAGCGGCCATCACACCACCGGCAATGGTTGCCATACCTCCGGTCATTACGACCATGAGTTCAGATTTTGTCATCTTCTCAATAAAAGGCTTGATCACCAGTGGAGCTTCGGTTTGGCCTACAAATATATTTGATACAACCGATAATGTTTCAGCTCCAGAGGTTCCAAGTAATTTCTGAATTCCTTTGGAGACCATCTTTACGACAAATTGTAGAATCCCGTAGTGATAAAGAATTGCGGTAAGAGAAGCGAAGAATACGATGGTAGGGAGTACCTGAAAGGCGAAAAAGACTCCTAAACTTTCCGGATGTTCAGGGCCTTGGCCAAGTCTTCCAAAAATAAAAGATGCGCCCTCAGTGGTATAACTGAGTACGACTACAAAAAAACTTGCAACCTGTTTAAAAGCTACCATTGGCCATCCCAAGGGACCCCAAAAAGCGGCTAAGACATCCGCTTTCAGAATAAAAATTGCCAACAAAAACTGAAACCCAATTCCAATACCAACTAACTTCCAATTAATATTCCTTTTATTGTTACTAAAAATGAATGCAAGTCCAAGTAGACTCACGATACCAATTAATCCGCGTATTATTTCCATTTGGATTACTCTGCTTTATGTTCTTCTATTTTCTGTTGTTGGTCTTTGTTCTTAGCAGTTGATTTTGATGCGATATTTTGAAACGGAGTTATGGGCCTGCCACGGCGTTTGTCAACAGGGGGGCGGAAACAATGACGGGCTCGGGGTTCGTATGCATCATACTCACCAACTAAAACCTGTCCCTCTTTTTCAACTACTCGCTGTGAATAATGAGCCATAGTTCCGCTTTCAGCACAAACGGCATGTAATTTGGTGACGTATTCGGCTATAGCCAATAGATTGGGCATCGGGCCAAATGGCTTTCCGGTAAAATCCATATCAAGACCCGCAACAATAACCCGTTTACCGTCATTGGCAAGTGTATTTGCTACCTCAACAACGCGATCATCAAAAAACTGGGCTTCATCAATGCACACTACGCGGGCATCTCCGGTGAGCAACACAATTTGATCTGCTGTATCTACAAGTATGCTGGGAAGGGCTGATTCATTATGGGAAACTACTTCGTCTTCAGAATATCTTTTGTCAAGCGCAGGTTTTACGACCACAACTTTTTGTCCCGCTATGTGAGCTCGTTTAGCTCTTCGGATCAGTTCTTCCGTTTTACCGCTAAACATTCCTCCACACACGACTTCAATCCACCCAAATTCCCGTGGTGCTAACGATGGCTCGTTGATCATTAATTTTTTGTCATGATTTGTCCCTTAAGTTTTCGACCTTGGAATATATCAGGCAAACAGGAGAAAAGGAAAGAGGAAAAGTGAAGGATTTTCAGATTATGCTGAATCTCAAAACCATCTTTCCGCCATTCGGGGAGGGCTTGTAATTTGCGTAGGATTTAAGCGGGATCATGGATGGTCTGGAATTCGACTTCAACGAAATAAAAACTTGGTTGCCGGAATAGAAACCCTTTCAGGGTTACTAAGAAATGGAATAAAACTCCGAGCATGTTGTAAACCTGATAGGTTTAAGGTGGGGAAAATATCAGTGTCCTTGGCCCAACTCCATAACCCGGCTCGGGCTTAATTTCTACAAATTATCCCAATCCATCGATCAGACGGGCAATCCTTCAGATCGAGTTTGAGAATGTTAAAACTATCTCTCGGTCTGACGGCTCTAAGTCCGTCTGACCGATGGTTGAATTCCAGCACCTTGGTCAACACATTGCATTCAAACTTCCCAAACCTGTTTTATCGATCAGGTACTGTGTTAAAAATCAAGATAAACTCCTATTTTATGGTTATAAAAGAACATCATGATGCTTTTGCATGGGATGTATCTACTGTAGCCTTGTCTTTTGGCAGGGCTACTTTTTTTTGATGTTTGGCTTGTTGATCTTCGGCGGCAGAAAAACCAGCCTGGGTATACCTGACCGGGTGCATCTGAGTAAACAGTGCTTAGACGGGTTATGGAAGTACCAGGCTGGCTCGATTCCAATAGAATGTACCGAGGGTAAAAATCACCAACTTGTTATGCAATCTCTTACCAACGGATTAATTGTGATATCTTCAACATATGAGACGGACTCTAGCCGTCAAACCGAGATGCTATAAAAAATACGCATGTATTAGTCGTACTTGTAAAATCCTTGTCCCGTTTTATTACCTAATTTTCCCGCATCTACCATCTTAACCAACAA
>JAVLBT010000133.1:0-8244 GCA_031580945.1 Gracilimonas sp. | reverse complement strand
CTCTCCGCCAGCCTGCGGATCAGCATGGCACAAAAAGCAAACAAGTCAAATAAAACACAAAAACTGCCCACTGGGTCATCCTGAGGAAACGAAGGATCTGCACATATGCGAATCGACTTCCAACCATGAAGATACCTCTCCGCCAGCCAGCGGATCACCACGACCTAAGAAAAGCATAAATCAAATTCCTGTAATTAAGCCAGCAACTACATCAAATCCCCAACTTCAATATTCAATGTTGAATGTTCAATGTTCATTATTCCCTACCCAAAGAACATGAAACCGCATAAAAAAAGGCAAGTCAGATGACTCGCCTTAATTTCACTTCTATTCCATTACGACGGAATCTAAAACTTACTCGTCATCACGCGTAACAACTTCCACATCATCCGGAAGTTTTCCATTGCTGCCGGATACCGCTGCTTTATGCGCATCACTGACCTTGAAGAAATCATTAGCGTCGATCTGTGGTTCTTCATCCAGCACAACATCCAGTAACGGATCCATGCGTTCAAGATATTGAACTTCCAGATCACCCAATACATCTTCTTCGATCTCAGCAACATCCTTTTCATTTTTCTTGGGAAGCAATACTTTCGTGATTCCGGCTCTTTTAGCAGCCAGTACTTTCTCTTTAATTCCACCGACAGGTAATACCAATCCGCGGAGCGTAATTTCGCCGGTCATGGCAATGGTACCTTTTACTTTTCGCTGTGTGAAGATGGAAGCAATAGCTGACATCAGCGAAACTCCGGCAGATGGACCGTCTTTAGGTACAGCACCAGCTGGTACGTGTACGTGAAGGTCCCAGTATTTAAATGCTTCTTCCGGAATCCCGATCTCATCGGAATGCGCCTTCAGATAGGAGACCGCCAGCATAGCCGACTCTTTCATCACATCGCCAAGCTGTCCGGTAATGTTTAATTTACCTGATCCTTTGGAAACGCTGGCCTCAATAAAGAGTATATCGCCTCCATAGGGCGTCCAGGCCATTCCTGTTGCAACTCCTGGAACGGTGGTTCGTTCAGCAGCATCGCTGAAGAACTTACGCTTGCCCAGAAACTCTTCGATGTGCTGCTCTTCTACATCAAATTGTTCAATTTCATCGGAAGCTATCTTAGCTGCCACACCTCGGCAAACACCGGCTATCTGCCGTTCTAAATTTCGAACGCCGGATTCACGGGTATATTGATCAATGAGTCGTTCGATAGATTGATCTGTAAAAGAGATTTGATCTTTCTTGAGTCCATTTTCTTCAATTTGTTTTGGGATAAGGTATTTCTTGGCGATCTGCGTTTTTTCTTCGAGCGTATATCCACTGATGTTAATGATCTCCATGCGATCTTTCAGCGGAGCTGGAATGGTATCCAGAGAATTGGCCGTAGCAATGAACATCACCTTGGAAAGATCGTATTCCAATTCCAGGTAATTGTCGGTGAAACTATCATTTTGCTCGGGGTCAAGTACCTCAAGCAGGGCAGAGGTTGGGTCGCCACGGTAATCGGCACCCACCTTATCGATCTCATCAAGCATGATCACCGGATTTCCTTTCCCAGCCTTTTTCATGGATCGGATTATACGTCCGGGAAGAGCTCCTATATATGTTCTGCGGTGACCGCGAACTTCTGCTTCATCCCGAATTCCACCCAGGCTAAACCGCTCAAATTCTCTGTTCAAAGCTCTGGCGATAGATTTACCAAGTGAGGTCTTACCAACACCGGGAGGGCCGTAGAAACAAAGAATAGGGGCCTTCATATCTTTTTTAAGCTTCAATACTGCCAGATACTCAACAATTCTCTTCTTTACTTTTTCAAGTCCATAGTGGTCTTCATCCAGCACTTTGCGGGCATATCCCAGGTCCAGTTTGTCTTTGGAAAATTCATTCCACGGCAGATCCAGGATCCATTCAATATAACTGTAGATGATGCCGTAGTTCGGGGAGGCATTTGGCGTCATCTCAAGTCGCTGAAGTTCTTTTTGTGCGGTTTCACGCGCTTCTTCCGGGATATCTTTTTTGGCAAGTTTTTCGCGCAGTTTTTCAACATCTTGTTGCTCGGCGTCCTCGCCCAGTTCTTCTTGAATAGCCTTCATTTGCTGCCGCAGGTAGAATTCCCGCTGTTGATCGTCGATATCCGATTTCACTTTAGTGCGGATCTTTTCACTCATGTCCAGCACCTGTATCTCTTTCTCCAGGAACTCCATCACTTTATCAAGATTATTAGAAAACTTGCGTATTTCTAATAACTGTTGCTTGGCTGATACATTCACATTCAGGTTCGATGAAATGAAGTTCAGCAAGAAGGTCGGACTGTTAATATTATTAACTGCAATAGAGGCTTCCGAAGGAATATTTGGAGACATGTTGATGATCTTGGATGCGGTCTCCTTGATATTGCGAACCGATGCATCCAGTTCAACTCCTTCTATATCCATTTCTTTAGGATACGGCTCTACCTCAGCTTTAAAATAAGGAGAGTCTTGCGTAAACTTAGAAACTTTAAAGTTGGATTTACCCTGTATGACAATACTTTTGCTGCCATCGGGCATTTTAATAAGTTTCAATATCTGAGCAACCGTACCAATGGTATGCAAGTCTTTATATTCAGGTTCTTCAATATCTTCATTTTTTTGAGTGACAACACCAATAATTTTGTCACCTTCGTAGGCTTCTTTCACTAATGAAAGGGAGCGATCTCGTCCAACGGTGATAGGGACGACCACACCGGGAAATAAAACGGTATTCTTTAATGGAAGGATAGGAAGTGAATCCGGGATCTCAGCTTCAGTGAGCTCCTTTTCTTCCTCTTCTGACATCAATGGGATCGCTTGTTCGAAATCGTCAAAGTTATCGTCAGATTGATCCAGTTTTTGAAATAAATCAAAGTGATTCTTCATAAAAAAATTATCTGTACAAGTTTTTTTGTTTTTTATGGTGTAGGCAAATACAAAGCCACACCGAATGCCGTCAACAAACCGTCAGTTTCACCCGCTGCCTGTCAGTAATGTAGGGCAAAGTGGCAGGCTTTAAAAGTGAAACTGCAGCGCGGCAACTGAAATACCAGTTAAAATTGGATCTGAGGAAATTGACTCAGTTGTAAATTGTGTTGCCAATGAAAGGTCCCAATACCGGGTTTCCAAAGCTATTCCAAGACTAATAAATTCAGGCCGCTGTGCTTTGAATTGTATACCGCCTCGTAAAGGGAGAAATTGGAGTGGTCGGATCTCAACCCCGGCCGCACTTAAAATCCGGGGAGAGTTAAACGCACTGTTGGTAAGCCCGATACTAACATCACCCATCAACTTCACTCTGTTGATCTCTAAAAGTGCCCCCCCATGTAAAGCCATGGGTAAAAGAGTAGAGAAAGAACCACGTTCTGCTGTGGTTTCAGAGAAAGGGTTAGTTTCCCCAAATTTTTGCAAAAAATTAATGTATTGCCCTTTCGCCCCAATAAAAAATTCGTCCGCAACCGTATTAGGTGTATTTACATTGGAGAGCGTGTCAGGACCGGAGGAAAATGATAATTCCTCACTTCCCGTATAGGATACAAAACCGATATCGGTCATGGCAAAAGACAGCCGTAATGATTTTTGAGTAGGTTGTTGGTCGGGACGGATAGCAGATAAGTCACTGCCAAGGGTAATCAGGTAGGTAATTCCAATATCAAGGCCAGCACCAACTCCGGTTATATCAAAGTAATTGTTTGATATGTAGGTAGTGTTTGCAGTATTGGCATCCATACCTGATGCGAAGGAAGAGGAGGATGCAGCAAACTCTCCGCTGGCATCGTATGAAAAAGATTCAGTTCTGCGAACTCCGGTATTTCGTTGTTCATACAGATTGCTCCATTCCGCATTAAGATAACTTCCTCCTAATACCACTTTTGGAGCAATTCCTATAATGAAATTATCGAGCCGGGAAGTTAGGTTCGTTAAAAACTGAAAAGACTCCGCATACCCAAAAGAGATTTCGTGCAGTCTTTGGTATCTCTGATTCAACGTCCGGTTCAATACGGGTGCATTTCCGTTGATGGATTCAAATTCATCAGAATACCAGCCTTTCCCAATTTCATAGTTGGAGGCCGTACGCGTTCTTATCGCAATTGAAAAAGCCTTGGTCTCTCTTTTCCATTTCATTCCCAGCAGTGTACTCTCGTAGCGCGTCCTGTTATCAGAAAGCAGGTTATTTGTCGTAAAGTTATCATCCAAAAAATCACTCATATTGGTATTCCCAAATTGGGTAGTTCCTTCAGTATAGGCAGCAATGTAGTCTCTGGCGTTTTGGAACTGTTGCTCAGGATCCGGGTAATTTTTTACGGCCCCAAGCAGGAAACCACCAATTCCAATACCCATAGAAAAGTCTCCTGAGCGATCCTGTATCATCAAATTAGCCGGATTGTAGAAGTTGGTCTGGTAGCTGGTCAGGTATGTACTTCCACCACCACCTAATGCCATATTTCTTGGTGAGAAAACGGGTTGAGCTTGTAAATGAATTCCAAGCACGGTCGATAAAAGCAGTAAAAGTAAAGCCTGCCTCATAAATGTCCTTTATTGTCTGAACTACCTAATATATAACCTTAATCGATGAGTTGTAATGGGGCAGCCTTCAGCATCAATTTTTTTTGCCCTCTTTTTTTGAAAAATACGACAACTTTGGCATCCGTGCCTGTCCCGGTTCTTGAGATGATCTTGCCCGGTCCAAATTTTTTGTGAATCACTTGTACCCCAACCTGGAATGGATCTTCACCTTCTTCATAGTCATAATGGATGGTGGCAGAGGGTGATTTATAGGTTTTTTTGGTGGGATTTTGTTTCCAGTCATATTCCACCTCATAATTGGTATTGCCTGAATCATTGTCACTGAATCGGTCTTTCTTTTGTGAAATGGTTGAACCTGTTTCTGTTTGAACCACACCGGAATCTACTTCTTCCAGGAAACGGGAACGAGCCTGTCGGGTTTCTTCGCCAAATTTGAACCGACTTCGGCAGTGGCTGAAATACAATCGTTCTTCAGCTCGGGTAATAGCCACATAAAAAAGCCGGCGTTCTTCCTCAATATCTACCTCAAAGTTATTTCGGGCACCCATAGGGAACAGGTTTTCCTCAAGTCCTACAATAAAGACAACAGGGAATTCAAGTCCCTTGGAAGCATGGACCGTCATCAGGGTGATAGCCGGTTTGTCTTCATCAAATTTATCCTGATCGGTGATCAGGCTGATTTCCTGTAAAAAAGCACTCAGCGAAGCGTTCGAGTTCCCTTTTTCGAAATAAGAGATCGCGTTCTGAAGCTCAATGATGTTATCGCGGCGCATCATGGATTCATGCGAGTTTTCTTCCACCAAAGCCCGCATGTATCCGGATTGCTCCAATACTGCTTTTACGATATCACCTAAGTTTTCCCCGTTTTCAAGGTTATTGTGGAGCCGGTCGATCATATCCACAAACTCACGCACGCGTTTTTTGGCGGGCTTATAGACATCCAGACTTTCTACATTTTGGATAATGCTCCATACTGAGCGCCCTTGTTCACGAGCCTGTTTCAGAATATCCTGTATAGATTTATTCCCAATTCCACGGCTCGGTTCATTGATGATCCTGAGCAGATTGGTTTCATCATGTGGATTTACCAGCAAAGTTAAATATGCCAGTACATCCTTTATCTCTTTGCGTTGATAAAAGGATAATCCACCCACCAGCTGATAGGAGAGATCCTTCCTGCGCAATGCTTCCTCAAAAACCCTGGACTGATAATTGGTGCGATAGAGGATCGCAAAATCATTGTTTTGATAGCCTTGCTTCATCTTCAAACTCTGAATGTGGCTGGCTACGCGATTGGCTTCATCCCGTTCATCGAAATTTTCTAAAAGAGTGATGCGCTCGCCATAATCCTGATCGGTCCAAAGTGTTTTATCCAGCTGTTTGGTGTTTTGCTTGATAATGGAATCGGCACATTGCAAAATCGCCTTGGTAGAACGATAATTTTGCTCTAAGGGTACTTGTGTAGCGTCTTCATAATCTTCCTTAAAGTTCAGGATATTTGAAATATCGGCTCCGCGGAAAGAGTAAATACTTTGGGCATCATCCCCAACTACGCAAATGTTTTCATATTTGTCGGCCAGCATTTTCGTCACTTTATACTGGGCATGGTTGGTATCCTGATACTCATCAATAAGGATATACTTGAATCGATCCTGGTATTTTTCAAGGATCTCGGGATGTTGCTGAAATAGTTCAATAGGTTTCACCAGCAGATCGTCAAAATCCATGGCGTTGCTTTGTTTCAGCCGTTTATTGTAGATATCATACACCCGTGCAGTGATGTCATCGAGCGTACTGCTGATGAATTTCTCTTTAAAGGTATCGGCTGAGATCAGCTGATTTTTGGAGTCGCTGATCTTATTATGGATGGTTTTGGGCTTGATCTCCTTAGTATCATAATTCAATTCCTGCAGCACCTGCTTTACAACGGTCTGAGAATCGCTGGTATCATAGATGGTGAAGTCAGAACCAAATCCAATTTTATCGGCTTCAAACCGCAATATCTTTGAAAAAATAGAGTGAAATGTACCCATCCATAGCTTGGCAGCTTTATCACCGATGAGATTTCGGATCCGATCCTTCATTTCCCGGGCTGCCTTATTGGTAAAGGTTAAAGCCAGGATCTGCTCTGGAGCGGCTTTGTATTGTTGCAGGAGGTACGCAATTCGGTATGTAAGTACCCGAGTTTTTCCCGAACCGGCTCCAGCTACAATTAATAGCGGGCCATCGGTATGGGTAACCGCCTGCTTTTGCTGTTTATTGAGGCTGGCTAAAAAATCAGGCCGGCCTTTGGGTTCTTCTGATGGAAGTGAAAATGTTTTCATAAAAAAAGGTTTACCACTATAGCTCAGAATTAAGTGGATTTAAAAATCATAAGTTAAATTTCTTCTGACGCACATTCCTCAGGTTTCTCGCCTGAAGGCTCTCAAACGGTCTCCCTTCAAAGGAAGAATTATCACAAATTAAATATCAAAAACTTTAAAAATTATGGGTTATAAGCAGATTCGGAATCCCCAAAGATAATTCCCTCTTAGAAGAGGGACAGAAAATGATCTTCAGATCATTTACAGGGAGATGTAAGATGTCTGATTCAAACGCCAAACTCACCCTTCAAAATCCTTCAACTGTTCGCGCAGTTTAGCCAGGCTTTCCTCAGTATCCGCTTTCTTTTTCTTCTCTTTCTCAACGACCGCTTCCGGTGCATTATTGACAAATCCATTGTTGGATAGCTTGCCGTTGATGCCTTTCAGAAATCCTTCCAGCCGATCGATCTCTTTTTGGATACGCTCGCGTTCCTTTTCGAAATCCACGAGTCCCTCAAGCGGAACATAGATCTCATTGCCATCCACGATCGAAGAAGAGTAAACGTCAGGTTTTTCTACTTCAGGGCTAACTTCAAGAGATTTGATGGTCTCTAATTTTTCGAGGACAATACGATTTGAAAGAATGGCATCAGCAATTTCCTGAGAGTTAGTGTGAATAAATACATCCAGTTCTTCCTTTGGTGAAACCTGTACTTCAGAGCGGATATTGCGCAGAGAGGAAACCATTTGCTGAAGGGTGTCAAATAACTTCAGATCAGCTTTATCAAACTTTGAGCCATCCACTTTAGGCCATTCAGATACCAGTAGCGCATTTTTTGTGGAACGTTCCTGAATATGCTGCCAAATCTCTTCACTGATAAACGGCATAAAGGGATGTAATAGCTTCATCAGCTGTTCGAAGAAACCAAGTGCAGTATTTAATTTTGCTTTGGGGATGTTTTCCCCGTATTCCATCGGTTTGGCCAGCTCAATATACCAATCACAGAAATCATCCCAGATCAGTGAATACACTTTTTTGAGCGCATCGTTCAGTTTGTAATTATCGAAATCCTTGTTGACCCCGGCGATCGTTTCCTGAATGCGGGCCGCCATCCATCGATCCGAGATATCCTCTTCGTTGATGACAGTAGTAGGTTCATAATCCACACCGTCTTCCATGTTCATAGTTAGAAAACGGAAGGCATTCCAGATCTTGTTGCAGAAATTTCGTCCCTGTTCGCATAGTTTTTCATCGAAGGGGAGGTCGTTGCCAGCCGGAGTGGCAAAAAGCATACCCATACGAATTCCATCGGCACCGTATTTATCAATGAGCTCCAGTGGATCAGGGGAATTCCCTAAACTCTTGCTCATCTTACGACCCTTTTTATCGCGCACAATTCCGGTG
>JAVLBT010000132.1:0-8345 GCA_031580945.1 Gracilimonas sp. | reverse complement strand
CCTACGTTACGGAGCATGCCGGCTACTTCCTGTGGATCGATGCTTTCGAGCTTCGCCTTTAGGGTATGATTGTTCTTAGGATTGTTGAGCGGATAGGAAACCTGTAATGCCAGTGGAGCTACATTCATGAACATGCTCTCTACATCCATGGTTAAAACCGTTTCCTTAAATTTAGGGTGAGTGGCTGTCCTGAAATAATGCAACGTAGCGTAAAGCTCATTGAAAGAGATGGAACCTGCTGAATCGGAGGGCGGCTTTTGCTCTTCATAAATAATAGTAGAATTTCGAATCTGAGCCGTTTCTAACTCAAATGAAACGTCAGTGCCGGTAGCAATTTCATACAGCAAAGGTTTCACGGATTCATTTTCCCGCCTTGGAATTTGTTTGTTCCGAAAGACTTCCATCCAGGCATTTTCCATACGGAGTGTGTCGAGTGAAAATTGCTGTTCTGTGAGAGAAGTCAGATTAAATCCTCGGAGTTGAATTTCAGGAATTTCAAGATGAATACGATCAAGCTGATGGCCGCGTTCCTTAGAAAACTCATACTTGGGGAGGGTAGGGGTGAAATACAGATCAGAAATAGTAACTGATTCTGAAATTTTATTAAAGTTGAAAGAACCCACATTCACTTCATAAAATTTATCATGAAGTGGCCACTTCAAGCCTGAAGCATCCACCGAAAGTCCTTTCAAAAACAAAATACCGGATTGACTGAGCAGTTGCTGAAGATTGACTTGGGTTGCCTGCAGGGAAATATCATCGATGCTTACAAGCTCGCGCTTAGAACCTTGTTCCAGCACTACACCGCGTCCGTTTTTTAGAGTGAAATTGAAATTAGCGAGCGAATCCAAAGCCTCTGTTTGGATAGTACCATCACTGTACTGGGTAGTTGTTAAGGTATAATTTTGTGGAATGATGATCTCTATAATTGGCCTGATTACTTCAACCTGGGTAAAATCGGGCAAAGGTTGAGTCCACCAGCTCACCCAACGAATGCCATTGACGGAAACCGAAGCTGCGGAAATGATTTTGAGTTTTGAATTTACTTTCGGTTCAACCCGTACTGAATCGATCGTAATACTGCGTGAAAAAAATCCAAGATCGATATTTGAGATCGAGATTGAATACTTCTTATCGGTTTGAGCTTCAAATTCCCGGATGAGTTCTTGCCGGAGGGTATCGGAGTAAAAATAGGAAATGAAAAGGGTTGTTAATCCTGTCACTAAAAGCAGACAAATGATCCCAATGAATAGTACTTTAAAGGCTTTCTTCATATCCCAAAATTGAGATAAATGAGGAAAAAGCAAAGAACTTTATTGTTAAGAAATTTGCGCTATTTTTTCCAAACTAATGTTAATGAAACAAATTTTATGAAAGCCTCAGCAGTAACCATACTCGTTCTCATATTAGTAACAATGAATTTGATGGCTCAGGAAGATGCCTTTGAGCGATTCCAATTTCATCCTGATCTGGAATATCAGACCAATGTTACCTCCCCACAGGAATATCTCGGATACGAGTTAGGGATGGAATATACCTTCCATCATAAGGTGATGAATTATTTTGAATTGTTAAGTGATCAGTCAGGAAAACTATCCTTTTATAAATATGGGGAGACTTATGAAGGACGGGATCTGAATTATGCCGTAATCACGACTGAGGAAAATATGTCTAGTATTGAAGAGATCAGGCAGAATAATCTGGAGTTAGCTAATAATCCAGAATCAAGTTCTATTGAAGGGAAGCCGGTCGTAGTTTGGCTTAGCTATAACGTACATGGGAATGAGCCTTCAAGCAGCGAGGCAGCCATGCAAACGGCGTACCGCCTTGTGGCAGCTACAGATCAAGAAACTCAAAACTGGCTGGAGAATACGGTGGTTATCATTGACCCGATGATCAATCCAGATGGACGTGATCGCTATGTATATTGGTACAAATCATCTCGCGCAAACATACTGAATATCGAAGCCAATGACCTGGAGCATGATGAGATCTGGCCCGGTGGACGAACCAATCACTATTGGTTTGACCTTAACCGGGATTGGGTGTGGCTGGTACATCCTGAATCACAAGGCCGAATTGCTGTCTATCAGGAATGGATGCCGCAGGTACACATGGATTTTCATGAGCAGGGTTTTAATAACAATTATTTTGCTATGCCAGGTACTACTCCCAGAAACAAAGAGCTGCCTGAAGCATACGAAGGGTGGTCGGATACCTTTGGGCGGGGACTGATCGAAGAATTTGATAAAGCAGGAATTAACTATGCAACCCGCGAGTCATTTGATTTCTTTTACCCGGGCTATGGTTCTTCATATCCCAGCGTGATGGGTGGAATAGGAATGCTTGCAGAACAAGGAGGCCATAGCAGAGGAGGCAGAGCTGTTGAGACGGATGATGGTTATGTTATTACGCTTCGTCAAAGAGTGTTCGACCACTACACCAATGGAGTATCCATAGTTAAAACTGCATCAGAAAATAAAAATGGATTGCTTAGTTATTTCCAGAAAGCAATGTCTCAATCTTCACAAAAGGGAAATACAGCAGCTTATATTCTCCCGAATAATGAAAAGGATTACACATATGATGTGATCAACATGCTACTTCAGCATAATATTGAAATTGAGCAGGCTTCAGAAGATTTTAGTCAGAGAAATTCATTTAGCTATTGGGATGGGACTTCATCAACAAAAAACTTTAGTAAAGGAGATTTTATTATAAAAACTGACCAGTCTCGCCATTTATTCATTAATACTTTATTCCGCCGACAAATGGATATCGAGGATTCTGTGATGTATGATATGGCAACTTGGTCGGTACCGATGGCTTACAATCTTGAAGCCGCATGGACAACAAGACAGGTAGGAGTTGCTACAACTCCGGTTACTGAGGCACCTTCATATCCAAATGATCTTGAGAATGCAGGAGCACAATATGCTTATGTGATCAACTGGGAACAACGCCATGCTCCTAAAGCCCTCACTAAACTGTGGGAGATGGAATATAACGTGCGCAGTGCCGGTAGATATTTCACCTACCTGGGGAAGCGATTTTCTGAGGGAAGTTTGATCGTATTGGTTGGGCGAAATTATGAAAAACGAGCTCAAATTCAGGCTGATATGAGAACCATTGCGGAGGAAACCAATGTGATAATTGAGGGTTTTGATACCGGTCGCATGGACTCCGGAATGGACCTTGCCTCAAGTGATAGCGAGCCGGTTCAGAAACCCAAAGTGGCGCTGATGATTGATTCTCCATTCAGCTCTTACACTTCAGGACAGCTCTGGTTTTTGTTTGATCAATGGACTGAGTTTGGGATCGATCGCATTCGCAGCGGTAGTTTTAATCGCATTGATCTGGCTGAATACAATGTAATTTTGATGCCGGGTTCCTGGGGTGGATTAGATGATGTTTGGAGTGAGTCACAATTAGAATCACTCAAAAGCTGGGTAAGACAAGGCGGCGTGTTAATTGGTACTGAAGGCAGTGGTTCATGGCTCACCAAAGGCCAGTCCGGATTTACAAGTGTTGAGTTATTTGAAGAACAAGACAAAGATTCAACTGCAATAGACGAAAAAGCCTATACCAAATATGCCGATCGCGAAGATGTTTTTGGCTTAGACCGAATACCCGGTTCAGCCTTCAAAGCATATATTGATAATACCAATCCGCTGGCTTTTGGCTTGCCGGATAGATTGTATTCCCTAAAGTTTGGGGATAACGGGCTTGTGCCCTCTACAGATTTCCAAACCGTGGGCTATTATGTAAAAGAAGGAGAGGTGCTCGCCTCCGGATATGCATCCGAAGAGAACCAAGAAGAAGCCAAAGGAATGGCATTCGCAGCGGTAGATAATATGGGAAGTGGAAAAGTGGTGTTCCTGTTAGATAACACGCAATATCGCATGTTTTGGGTGGGCCCCAGCCGCATGGTTCAAAATGCAGTGATGTTACTACCCGGATTCTAAATGTTAAACCACTGAGGGCACCGAGGAATACGGAGAGAAATGTTGTTTTGTGTTTATTTGAGCCCTTTTAAAAATCTGCGAAACTCAGCGCCTAACACTGCGCAGATCTGCGAGAACTAAAAACCTGATTCAAATAATATGTCTTTAAAACCAAAATTTTCACGCAGATTTACGCTGATGAATCGCTGAGTTTCGCTGATAAATAAAGCTTTTTATACCCAATCTTTTATGGTTTTTTCGTTTTACCAGTCTAAACCCGGTTGGGTGATTTTATAATTCTCATCGGCTTTGGCGGCTTCGACCATTTCGGCCACATCTTTCAGGAGCTCTTTGGCATCATACACAATTCCGTCTTTAATGGTGTAGCGAACGCCTCCTTTACGAACCGGTACATTTTCATCATTTACATAAATAGCACCTGTTCCATAAAGCACTTTCAGGTTTTTCATAGGATTAGCATCCACGATCACCAGGTCGGCGAGTTTTCCCACTTCGATGGTGCCAAGCTGATCATCCACCCCCAACACTTCAGCTCCTCTAATGGAAGCAGATTGAAAGATCTCTAATGGATGAAATCCAGCTTCCCGAAATAATTCCATCTCTTGAATGTATCCAAATCCATAAAGTTTGTAGATGTAACCAGCATCCGAACCGAGTGTAACCCGGCCGCCTTTATTCTTGTATTCATTGATGAATTGCATCCATAATCTGAAGTTTTCTTTCCATGCAATCTCCTGCTCAGTTCCCCATTCGATCCAGTAGGAGCCATGTGAGATTTTACTGGGTTGATAGAATTCCCATAGTGAAGGTAGCGTGTATTTTTCATGCCATTCGGCCCGGCGCTGTGCACTCAGGTCACGATTCGCTTCATAAATAGTGAAAGTAGGATTAAGCGTAAAATCCAGCTCGATCATTTCATTCATCACGGAATTCCACTTTTCAGAACCGGGTTCAGCTGCCTGTTTCCAAAGTTTACCCGCCTCTTCAAATCGATGCTGCTCGTTGTTGTAGTTGTAATCAAGCGGATAATCCTGAATGATCTTATCCTCAAACATGGATTCAGGCAAACCATACCAATGCGTCATAGATGTTAACCCATATCGGGCGGATTGAAGTGCATTATTATACACAACCCGAGTCTGAGCATGATGAGTCATGGTCCCCAGCCCCAATTTATTGGCCTCATCAATAGCTGCTTTGTAAATATCAGGTTGAGCTCCAAAAAATTTGATTCCATCGGCTCCTTTTTCGTGGATCATTCGAACCCATTTTCGGGCATCATCGGGAGTAGAAATTGGCTTGCCATAATCCATTCCAAAACCGATCCAGGCAGAAATTCTGGGAGCTGTGATCTCATTTTGAGCACTACGCTCTTTATGTCTTAGTGTCCATTCCATTCCATTAAAAGAGCCAGGTTCTCTGATAGTAGTAATTCCATGAACCAGCCAAAGTTTATAAACATATTCAGGTGTGGTTCCCTGTGCACTTCCTCCCGTATGCGCGTGCATATCAAAAAAACCGGGGAGTACATACATTCCTTCAGCGTCAATTTCCCTGGTGCTTTTATCGGCTATTGGCCTTTGCTTTTCCTGGATAGGGAGTCCCGGATAACCCACAGTTTGTATGGACTGAATTTCGTTTCCTGAAATTACGATATCAACAGGTCCTGTAGCTGGTGAGCCGGTTCCATCAATCAGATTTACCCCCCGAATTATAAGTCGTTCATAAGGACCTTCTCCTTCAGTTCTTTCAGGGGCATTCGGCATTTGCGCGAGTGAAGAGAACGTGCCCGCGGTGATGAATAGAAGTATTAGCTTCAAAAATTTCATAATTATTAATGTTTCGTTTTTGGAATGATGCAAAGGTAGGAGATTCAGAGATAGAAGTCCGTAAAAATTAGTTAGATGCTATAAGTCTTAGAAAGAACTTTAAAAATTGTCACAACTTAAGATAAATCTTTAGATAAGCAGCGCTCCTTCATGTTTCAGCAACCACTCTTTGCGGTCTGCTCCCCCAGCATAACCGGTTAGTTTGTTATCTGATCCAATAACCCGATGACAGGGAATCACGATTGCGATAGGATTTTTTCCGTTCGCACGACCTACAGCCTGGGATGCTTTGCTATCGCCAATTTTCTTTGCAAGATTTCCATAGGAAGTAGTGGTGCCTTTGGGAATTTCTACAAGCTGCTGCCACAATTTTTGCTCAAATTCTGTACCGTCAGGGTGTAGTTCAAGCTGAAATGAATCTCTGCTACCTTCAAAATATTCCCGAAGCTGGGTACGGGCCGATTCAGTATGAGAGTCAGGATCTTCGGGGCCGTCAGAATCCATGAATTTAATTTCGGTGATAGCCGAGCCGTTGGAGAGAATTCGCAGGAAACCTATTGGAGATTCAAAGTAGCTAACGTAGGTCACGATAGTATGGTGTTAAGTTCGAGGTGTTGCGGGAGAATATATATCAATTTGTACAGATCATTCGAAATAATTTTTCAGAAAAAGCTCGTTCAAAAAGCCTTTTAAGAAGGAAATAATAGATGTAGAAATTTTTTTCAAAAAAAAATGTAACAAAGTGGTCATTCGCTACTCTTGTATGTAGCATGTAAGGTGAGATTAATGTTTATACCCTAAAACAAGTAGTCAACTATACTCCTTATAGCTGAAACCTAAAGCAAAAACCCTGGAATGGAACACTTCCGGGGTTTTCTTTTTTTGGATTGGTTGAGGTCATGGTCCAAACAAAAGCATGAACCAGTTCCAGGGGGAAAATATAATTTAGGCATTGAAGGCATTTAGATTCCGGCCTTCACGAGAATGATTATTCATTGATGAATTGAGCGTTGGAAATGGCTAAGATTTACTACGTAACCACCACCCCCGTCATCCCCGTGTAGACGCGGATCTATATATCGCCATTGAATCTAAAGCGTAATCCAAATCAATGGCCCTAAACGAAAAGAAGCCCAATCAAAAATAAATGCGATACAATAGGTTGGCATTAAACCCGGGTTCGGGCTGTAAGTCTTTGATGCGGGAGAGATGGTTATAGTATTCCCGGTTCAACAGATTGTTAAAATTAAGCGCAAAGGTATGTAGAAATTTAGATCCATCGATTCGGTATTGGGCAAACGTGTCTACCAAAATGTATCCTTCAGTAGGAGTCTCAAATTCGCCAACCCGATCCTGTTCATCTGCAATTCGAATGCGGGAACCGATTTCCAGGCCATCGCTATTTATATATTTAAAAGTAGATTTCGCTTTTAGTGGTGGAATTTGAGGAAGTGGACGGGTATCGCTATCAAATCCAGTCGTTTGCTGTTCACTTTCCGGTACCTTTCGATTTGCTATGGTATAACTCAAGGAAGCTTCTATCACAAAATTATTCAGAAACTGTACACTTCCTGATATTTCTGTTCCATATAAAATTGCTTCGGTTCCAACAAACTGATAATTGTTAAGGTCAGGGCGGCGGATATTAGGCTGCCCCGTATCCCGAGCATATAAGTAGTTACTGAAATCATTATGGAATAAAGCCAATTCGGAATTTATTTGATTAGACTGGTATCTAAGGAAAATTTCTTTAGCCAAACCCCGTTCAGGATTAAGTTCGGGATTTCCAATCTCATAAGAATATGAGGCAAGATGAGGCCCTTCTGAATACAATTCTTCCAGGGATGGAGCCCGGAAGGAATGCAGGAAACTAATGCCAAGAGAAATGTCATTTTCAAAGGCGTATATTCCTGCAATAGAGCTTGCAAGAGCAGGGAAGGAACGCTGCCTGATGTTCCCAATAGGCGAATTTGGTTCATCTTCCACCGGTTTATTTAAAACCCAATCAAAACGTAAACCGGTTTCCAAGTGTAAGTTCCCAAAATTTGCTTCTTCAATGAGGTATGCAGCTAATTTGTAGCTATTGGCATCCGGAGTCCCTGCCCCAATTACGCCATAATCTTCAATTTCACCCCAAATTCCGAAACTACCCTGATCAAGGACTCCAAGTGAATTATGTTGGGCTTTTATTTCTGCATTTGTTGTGACAAGGCCAAATTGAGTGCCTAAACTACCGTTTGATTCTATTTCTTTATGGGTATAATTTTTAATGGACAGATCACCTTCAATCACTTTTATAAACTCAGCATCTACGAGCATCTCTGATTTAATATCGTACTGAAATTTTTCCATTTCAATATCTACACCATTCGGATGCCCCTGCGGATCAGGCGGAATTCCATAATTATTTAAATAAGTACTAAAAGCCCCACCAATGTAACCCCAGTCTTGTACCCAGCTTATTCCAATAGCATCATTTGTAGCACGATAATAAGTATTATCAATTTCACCCAATGGAGTGGTGATGTCGGTAGCGGTACGGCCATTCAGG
>JAVLBT010000131.1:0-8407 GCA_031580945.1 Gracilimonas sp. | reverse complement strand
ATTAACATATATGGGACCTTGCTCGTTTCAGCATCGCGGATCTTTCCGCCAATTTGTTCGCTACGAGCGTCAAGTTCAACACGAACGTCTAATTGTTTTAATTTTTCAAAGCAAAATTCAGCATAAGGGATCTGGTCGTCCGAAATGGGCAGTATGCGTACTTGTTCCGGAGACAACCATAAGGGAAAGTCACCCGCAAAGTGTTCGATTAAAATACTGGTAAATCGTTCCATCGATCCAAAAGGGGCCCGGTGAATGATGACCGGCCGGTGTTTATTGTTATCAGAACCAATGTATGTCAGATCAAACCGTTCTGGCATTACATAATCTACCTGTACGGTACCAAGCTGCCATTTGCGCCCGATAGCATCCCGGATAATAAAATCAATTTTTGGACCATAAAAACTGGCTTCGCCTGGTGCAACTTTGTAATCGAGCTCCATTTCATCTGCAACTTCTTTGATCTCTTTTTGAGCACGATCCCAATATTCGGTATTTCCACCGTATTTTTTGTCATTCTCATCACGATAAGAAAGTCGTATATCAACCGGCATTCCAAATGTATTGAAGACAAACTGAGTAAGCTCGATGGTATGTTTAATTTCTTGCTTCAGTTGATCGTGTGTGCAATAAATATGTGCATCGTCCTGAGTGAACCCACGTACGCGTGACAGTCCACTAAGTTCTCCGGATTGCTCATACCGGTAAACAGATCCAAATTCTGCCAATCGAAGCGGTAAGTCGCGGTAGCTGCGTAAATCATTCGAATAGATTCGGTGATGATGTGGACAGTTCATGGGCTTCAACATGTACTCCTCATCATCTACTTCCATAGGATTAAACTGCGAGTCCTTGTAGTAGGGATAATGACCGGATGTTTTGTACAGTTCTATATTTGCAATATGAGGAGTAATTACTTCCTTATAGCCTCTTTTCTTTTGTTCATCCCTTAAAAAAGACTCCAGAGTTCGACGCAGAATGGTACCGTTAGGTAACCACATAGGCAGTCCGCTGCCAACCATATTATCAATCATATAGATGCCTAACTGCTTTCCAAGCTTTCTGTGGTCTCGCTTTTTGGCTTCTTCAATACGTTCAAGATGCTCATCCAGCATTTTTTGCTTTGGAAAGCTGATACCGTATATACGGGTGAGTTGCTGTTTATCAGCATCGCCTCTCCAGTAGGCTCCTGCAAGACTGGTTAATTTTACTGCTTTAACATCTTTTGTGGACGGAATGTGTGGCCCGCGGCAAAGATCTGTAAAATTCCCCTGCGTATAAAAAGTGATATTACCATCTTCAAGATCCTTGATTAGCTCAACTTTATACTCATTTCCTTTTTCCTCGTAGAAAGACAATGCTTTGTCTTTAGTAACATTTTTCCGCTCAAATTCAGATTTTTTACGAGCCATCTCAATGATCTTTTTTTCGATCTTTGGAAGGTCTTCTTGAGTTACTTGTTTATCCCCGAAATCAATATCGTAGTAAAAACCATTTTCAATTGGGGGGCCAATAGCAAATTTTGCATTGGGATAGAGTTCCTGAATAGCTTCTGCTAATAAATGAGCAGAGGAATGCCAGAAGGTATATTTGCCATCTTCACTTTCCCAGGTATTGATCTCAATATCAGCATCTTTAGTGATTTCGCGGTCAAGATCAATAATTTCACCATTCACTGTAATGCTTAGTGCGGCACGGGCTAATCCGGCTGCGATTGAATGTGCAACTTCAAGTCCGGTTACTCCTGATGAATATTTGCGTTCTGTTCCGTCGGGTAAAGTGAGCGTAATTTTTTGGTCTGACATTCAGTTATTTGTTCTCAAAAGATTGTTAACTCTCAAAGATAAAAAAAATAGCATGTACACACAGGCTTATTATGGGTATATTTTGTTGTTGTGTTAAGTTGGATTTGAATACTTAGAAATGTGATATTCGGGCGGCAATGATTTAATCATCTACAAGGACCTATGAATTTTTATCCCGAAGATAATTTCTTCGACGTACAGCCCATGTTTGTGTGCGAGCAGGCAACCCTAAAAATTTTAGAGGTCAATGCTGCAGCTAAGGAAATACTTGGATTTTCCGATGAGTATTTTACCAATAGTACAATAAAAGATCTTGGAACTCTAAAAGAGTTCAGCGATCTAAGAACAGGTCAAGAGTCTTTTCCGGAAAATACCGATGAAGAATTATGGGAATTTGAGTCATCAACTAAAGAAAAAATATATTTTCAACTTTCAGCCCACCTCATCAATTATAAAGGTAAACCAGCAAAACTGGTTATTGCCCATAATGTAACGCAATTAATATTAGGAGATGAAGAGAGTAAGAAGCTATTGTCCTCTCAGCTAAATTTAGGAAATTTTCCACTTGCTGAGATCGAGTGGACCCCGTCATTAGAGATCCTGAGATGGTCTAAGAAGGCAGAGGATCTATTTGGGTATACTGAAGAGGAAGCGATGTGTTCTCCTGGCCTTTTACAAGATTTTGTTCACCCTGATGATTATGAAGATGTTCGAAACTCAATTGAAGAAACATTTGAAAAAGGCAAACAAGAAGTATCTCTGATCAACCGAAATATCAGAAAAGATGGCGAGGTCATTTATTGCGAATGGTATAATTCCTTGCTGTATGATGGAGAGGGAAATGTAAAGGCAATTTATTCGCTCACACATGATGTAACAGATAGAGAGCGAGCCCTGGATAATGCAAAACGTAGTATGATGAGTTATCAGGACTTGTTCAATTCCATAAGTGATGCAATTTATCTGCTTGATAAAAATGGGGTTATATTAGAGGCAAATGAAGGACTAGAACGCACATTTGGCTATAAAAGGCAGGAGGTAATAGGTAAACACAATAAGTTGCTTACTGCCCCGGGTAAATACGATGAAGAACGGGTTGAAGAGATCAAGAAGAAAGCCAATGACGGCAAACCAGGTAAGTATGAAGGGTGGGGACGTAAAAAGAACGGCGAAATATTTCCAACTGAATTTTTAGTTAACACAGGAACTTATTTTGGTGATGAAGTCCTAATCGTTATAGAGAGAGATATCTCAGATAGAAAAGAATCCGAGGAAGCCTTAAAGCATCGGGAGGGTTTATTCAGTAAGCTATTTAATTCCTCCCCTATTGGAATAGCGTTACTAAACAAACATCACGAAGTAGAAATGGTGAATGACGGTTTTGAACATATGTTCGGTTTCCGGGAAAGGGAACTTAAAGGCTTGGAGCTGGATAATCTGATAGTTCCAGAACAGAGACAACAGGACGCAACTAAGCTTACAGAAAGCGATAAAGTAAAAGAAGTTACCGAAAAAAGAACACGTAAAGACGGAACCATAATCGATGTGATTATTTACGCAATACCAGTGGTGGTTGAAAAGAAGGTAGTGGGTATCTATGGAATTTATGTTGACATAACAGAACGTAAAAAGGCTGAAGAAAGGCTACGAAAATCACTGCAAGAAAAAGAAATGTTGTTGGCAGAGGTTCACCACCGTGTGAAAAATAACCTCGCAGTAATCACCGGTTTATTGGAGCTTCAATCATTCTCAGCAGAAAATGAAAGTGCAAAACGTATCCTTAAGCAGAGTCAAATGCGAGTGAATTCAATCGCAATGGTTCATGAAAAATTGTATAAAAGTGATACTTTTTCTGAAGTAGATATAAAACAGTACTTCAGAGAGCTAACTGGTGTGATACACAAAACTATGAAACGGTCGGATGTGGATGTGCAGATCGACCTGAATATTGCACCCGTAAAGTTACCTATTACACAAGCAATTCCCTGCGGATTACTTTTAAATGAAATTCTAACCAACAGCTTCAAGCATGCCTTTGATGGAAGAGCAAAAGGAAAAGTCGATATTCACTTAAATCAAGAGGATGGTAAACTTATCCTGCGATTTCAGGATAATGGAATAGGTTTGCCTGAAAATTCTGATCTGGATATCAATACTTCCATGGGTATTACCCTGATCAAGACCCTTGCAAAACAATTAAGTGCAGAATTTTCATTTAGTAATGAGCCGGGCGCTTATTTTGAATTTATATTTGAGAAAAAAGAGCAGGTGAACTAACAAAAAAACCCATGCAAATCTAATTACATGGGTTAAAGCGTTGTGCGTTCTGGCAGATTCGAACTGCCGACCTCTACGATGTCAACGTAGCGCTCTAACCAACTGAGCTAAGAACGCAAAATTCATTATTCTAAAGAGCATAAATATAGGCACCTTTGAGGGAGTAAAACAACGGGGGATTTTGATTTCTTTTGACGTTGATTATGGCCTATGATTTATTATTCGTCCATCGAACATCGGTTGTTCGATATCTCATAAATCGACTTCAACAAATAGCGATTTACCAATAGACCGAATGATTGATTTGTGATTTATTATAGTGCACAATTGTTTTAGTAAACCCTTATCTTTTGGGTTCACTCAATTTGTTATTTGGCATGATTAATCGACGAAAAGTAAGAGAAACTGTTTTAAAAGCACTTTACGCTCATCAGCTGGGCAAAGACAAAACGCAGCATGTAGTAAAAACAGTGATTCAAAATCAGGACTTTGCCCAGGAAAAGGAATTACGTCGATTTGCCGAAAAGTTATTTTTCAGAAGTCTTGAACATACTGAAGAATTGGATGCCGTCACTTCTAAACATATACGCAACTGGGACATTAACCGCCTTGCCATAATCGATCGATTGATCTTGAAAATGGCGTTATGTGAGTTTATATACTTCGAAGAAATTCCCACAAAAGTAAGTATGAATGAAGCCATTGAGCTGGCAAAAAGATATTCAACAGCCAAGTCAGGTCGGTTCATAAATGGAATACTGGATGCCGCACTGTCCGATTTGCAAGAAGAAGGAAGAATCGAGAAAAAAGGTCGCGGACTCATCGAAAAATCATTGGGAAGTTAAGGTAAATGTCGTTAAAAGCTGATTTGATTGCCATTGGAGATATTCATGGGTGCAACAAAACCTGTAAGGTATTGTTGCAAAAACTGGATGAAGAGTATCAATCTGAACCAACTTATGTGTTTTTAGGTGATTATACGGACCGTGGCCCCGATTCCAAAGATGTGGTAGAACAGCTGTTAGATTTTGATCTACACCATGATTGTGTTTTCATTCGTGGTAATCATGACCAAATGCTATTAGATGCCTACGAGAAAAACGAATGGGATCTGTGGATAGCAAATGGTGGTAGTTCTACCTTAAGAAATTACGACGCTATCCCGGGTAATTTTGAGCTACCAAAAAAACATTATCAGTTCTTTACTGACACCAAACTCTACTGGGAAACTGAAGATTACTTTTTTGTGCATGCGGGGTTAAATCCAAATCTGACTATCAAAGAAAATCTGGAGCGAGAGGAAGAAAGACAGGAGTTCATCTGGCAACGAAGTCATATACATGCAAAAAAATCAAAATGGGAGAAAACAGTGGTATTTGGTCATACGCCTGTTCGAGAAACTTTGGTTAGAGAGCATATGATCGGAATAGATACTGGTTGTGTTTATAATCGGTCTGGATTGGGAACTTTGACCGCTGTGGTGCTTCCTGAAGAAAAATTTATTGAACAAGCAAGTTTAGACGTTTAATCTACTAATAATTTATACATGAGCTTAAGATGTGGAATCGTTGGCCTGCCCAACGTTGGAAAATCAACTTTATTTAATGCCCTGAGCAATGCCGGTGCCGAATCAGCTAACTTTCCTTTTTGCACCATAGACCCTAATGTTGGAATGGTGCCTGTGCCCGATAACCGATTGTACAAACTGGGGGAATTGGCTGAATCCAAAAACATTATTCCGGCAAGCATTGAGTTTGTAGATATCGCTGGATTGGTAAAAGGCGCTTCAGAAGGAAAGGGAAAGGGGAATGCATTCTTGTCTCATATACGAGAAGTTGATTTGATCCTGCATGTAGTTCGCTGTTTTGACGACCAAGATATCATTCATGTTGAAGGAAATGTAGATCCCAAGCGGGATGTTGCGATCATTGAAGAAGAACTCATCCTCAAAGATCTGGAAAGTGTAGAAAAGCGCGTGGAGAAGCTTAAAAAAGAGGCTAAGGGAGGAGATAAAAAGATCGTAGCTCAGCTGGAGATTGTAAAGAGATTGGAAGAACACCTGGGAGAAGGTAATTCTGCACGGACGTTTGATGCATCTACTGATCAAAAAGAGGCATATAAAGATCTGTTTTTACTTTCCTCAAAACCGGTTCTTTATGCCTGTAATGTAGGAGAATCAGATCTCGAAGATGGAAATGAGTACGTTGATACAGTAAAAGAGATCGCTTCCGAGCACGATGATGAAGTAGTAATGTTTTGTGCGAAGATAGAAGCTGAGATCGCTGAGCTGGATGAGGATGAGAAAGAAATGTTTCTTGAAGAATTGGGCGTGGAGAGCGCGGGTTTAGATCGCTTGATCAAGGGAGCATTCAAGGAATTAGGGTTGATCACCTATTTCACAGCCGGACCTAAAGAAGCCCGTGCATGGACCATCAAAAAGGGAACGAAAGCCCCACAGGCAGCGGGTGTAATTCATACCGATTTTGAAAAAGGATTCATTCGCGCTGAGACCATCGCCTATTCAGATTACGAAGAATTGGGTTCTGAAAAAGCTGCTCGGGATGCCGGAAAAATGCGGCAGGAAGGAAAGGAATATGTAGTTAAAGACGGTGATGTGTTACTATTCCGTTTCAACGTCTAATTTATTTTGCGATGGCCAAGAAAACTTTTATCTGCATTATTTTTTTCTTCTTTTTGGGAGCTGAAAATAGCACACTTAAAGCACAGTCTTGGGACTTATTGATTCATGGAGGAATATTGGTAGATGGAACAGGATCGGCCCCCTACAAGGCAGATATTCTAATAAAGTCTGACTCTATAGCAAAAATCGGAAAAATAAATAAGGATTCAGTTCTCACCAGCAAAAAGATCGATGCTAGTGGTAAAATAGTAAGCCCGGGCTTCATAGATATGCATGCGCATGGAAACCCATTACAGACACCAGAATTCCAGAACTTTTTAGCCATGGGGGTTACGACTATTGTGCTGGGACAAGATGGCTCATCCGTGACCATCGGTAGTTTTGAAGATTGGTTTAGTAAGGTCAGTGAAATAAATCCGGGCGTAAATATTGCAACACTTGCAGGACATGGAAGCTTGAGGAACAGTGTAAACTTAAGTGATGATGTTGAAGTTTATGACAAGGACATCAAAAGGATGGAAAAGGCGTTATCAAAAACGTTGGAGGCAGGAGCCTATGGAATGAGTTTGGGTTTGGAATATGTGCCCGGCTTATTTGCAGAGGAGGATGAACTAAAGCGGTTAGCCGAAGTTGTTGGAGAGTACGATGGGATCATTGTAAGCCATATGCGTAGCGAAGATAATTCCAAAATTCAAGCATCACTGGAGGAGTTAGCGGTTTTAGGAAAATATGCACGCGTTCAGGCATCTCATTTAAAGGTGGTGTATGGAGAGGGGGAGGAGCGCGCAGAAGAAATCTTAAATATTTTGGAAACTTACCGATCTGAAGGAATTCCCTTTTCTGCTGATACCTATCCTTATGCTGCAAGTTACACAGGCATTGGAATTGTATTTCCAGAATGGGCAAAAACTGAAAAAGACTGGAAACAAGCGATAGTGGAAAAACCTAAAGTACTTCGTACTTTCCTCAAATCTAAAGTAGATCAAAGAAACGGCCCGGAAGCAATATTATTTGGGAACGGGGTATACGCAGGTATGACCTTAAAGCAAGCCTCAGAGCTGGAAAAGAAAGATCCCATTGATCTTTTACTTGAGATGGGACCACGAGGAGCCTCTGCAGCTCATTTTGTGATGAATGAAGTATTACAGGATAGGATTGCAGTTGACGAGCATGTTATGATAAGTTCAGATGGAAGCCCTACTATGCGTCATCCTCGTGGGTACGGGAGTTTTGCGAAGGTTATCCGAAAGTATGTGGTGGAGGAAGAAAGGTTGTCAATTCAAAGTGCGGTTGAAAAAATGAGCGCATTACCTGCAAAAACCTTAGGACTGACAGATCGAGGACAACTAAAAGAAGGATTTAAAGCAGATATCATCATCTTTGATCCTTCCAATGTCCATGATCTTGCTAATTTTGAAGATCCCCATCAATTAGCTGAAGGTTTTGATTGGGTTGTTGTCAATGGGAAAGTTTCAAAAGAGGATTCTACTTTTTCTAAAGATAGATTTGGGCAAGTGCTAAGAAAAAGTAACTAATGATAAGTTAATCTCTCCTTTAGCTTCAGCTTGGTTGCAGCATCACAAAATGCCGCCTCGATGGCAAATTCGTTTACCTTTTTAAAGTGCTCAATCTCCCAATCAAAATGTTGGTTTAGTTTTTGATATTCTTGGTTCAGAGACACATT
>JAVLBT010000130.1:3382-8444 GCA_031580945.1 Gracilimonas sp. | reverse complement strand
GGTGCATTTTGGGATAAGGACGGAGTTGTGAGTTAGTTTTAGAATTCGTTTGAATTGACCTCAATGGTTTTGATATAGTTCCAGTGCTATGATCCCGAGGTACAGGGATGAAGTATCTTAAAAAATCATTAGCGAATCATGCATTCCTATTAGCGCAGGCATGTGTAGATTCTTCGCTTTCGCTCAGAATGACTTCTTAAGGCTTCATAACGCCAGTTTTTAAAGTTTTTATCTACGGCTAAATGGGTTGGAATATTCTCCATGATTGTCATTTACAGGAGTGACAACTGGAGTGAGAATATTTAAAATAGACGATCCAATTTTCTGTTCCTCATAAATATGTTCAGAATAAACCTAAGACGTATTCAACTCTAAGTTTAGGGGACAAACAAAAAGTTGTCGCGAAAGGGGCAATTAGTCCTGAAATACACCATAATTTTCCCACCTCCGCGGGAATGACGCCGTCCAGAATCAGTTCGTTATTCAATGTTCGATATTGAATGTTCGATATTCTTACGGTTGCTCTGCTCCGGAATGTTTTCCTGAGGCTCAGCCTCAAACATAGAATAGGAGAGTGATAAACTCCCAAAAACTATCTACTCATCTGTTCTTTTGTACCGAAAAAAGAGTCAATTCCAAATAGTGGGGCGGCTGCGAAAAAAGAGCTAAATGAAACTCAAATTCGCCACCTGTTTAGTACCTCTTTCTCAAACCCTAAATTGAGTCATCTTGAGTATACTTCCGAAAGATCCTGCCTTTTGAGAAACACGGAGTTGGGATAAGGAAAAAAGGGTAGATAGTTAAAACTCTGATGCTTGGGAATAGCTAATAATCGTGATAGGTAAGATTCTTCGGAAGTATCCTTAGAATGACTCCGGTCTAACAACTAAATAAAAAAACTATTAGCGACCATCCGCACAATCCGCCTCATCCGTGTTCTATTTCCATTGTATGATCAGGCGTTATAACAAGTTGCTCAGCGGCTCAAAGAAGTTTATATTCAACTCAAATTTATTGAATGCTTATAAAGAAAGACCGAGGGATGGGCCCTTTGACGTCTTGGCAACCATACAGTACATAAAAGTTTATGTGCTGTGCAGGTGCCAAATCCCACTCCTTACATAAATGTTTATGTGGGGGAAAGATAAGCGAGCTGATCCCTCACGACTCTTTCTGTATAAGCCAATCTTTGATAAGAAGAGTCTGTTAAACCAACCGAATTTGAAGAACCTGCGAGGTTGCTGACTTTCAATATCAAGGTTTCATTTTTAAAGAAAATAGAAAGTGAATATCAAAGACGTTTTACAAGACCGCATTTTGATCCTTGATGGTGCTATGGGTACCATGATCCAGCGCTATAAGCTGAAGGAAGCCGATTTTCGCGGTGACCGATTTACCGATCACCCCGACGATCTACAGGGCAATAACGACCTGCTTAGCTTAACTCGTCCCGATATTATTCAGGCAATTCACGAAGAGTACCTGGAGGCCGGAGCCGACATCATCGAGACCAATACTTTTAGCGGAACAAGCATTGCTCAGGCCGATTATGGACTGGAAACCATCGTATATGAACTGAACAAGACGTCGGCTGAGATTGCGCGAAGAGCCACGGACAAATTCACCAGGCAAAATCCGGATAAACCCCGATTTGTGGCTGGCTCGATGGGACCTACGAATAAAACCGCCTCCATCTCGCCGGAAGTCACCGATCCCGGTTATCGCGCCGTCACGTTCGATGAACTGGCTGAGGCTTACAAAGAACAAGCTCGTGGACTCATGGATGGTGGTGCGGATGTAATACTGGTAGAAACTATCTTTGATACACTGAACGCCAAAGCCGCCTTATTTGCCATACAGGATTTATTTGAAGAGCGGGCAGAGCAACTGCCCATTATGGTATCCGGGACAATTACAGATGCTTCTGGTCGAACGCTTTCAGGTCAAACAGTGGAAGCATTCTTGATCTCGGTATCACATGCACCCATCTTAAGTGTTGGATTTAATTGTGCGTTGGGTGCAAAGCAACTTAAACCCTATCTGCAAAACCTTTCCGATCGATCACCCTTTTTTATTAGTGCTTATCCAAATGCCGGATTGCCGAATGAATTCGGGGAATATGATGAAGGTCCTGATGAAATGGGAAGTCAGGTAAAGGAATATCTGGAAGATGGCTTGGTGAATATTCTCGGTGGTTGTTGTGGAACCACGCCCAAACACATTACTAAAATGGCCGATCTGGCACAGAATTACGAACCTCGAAAAGTACAACGCGAAGCAAAGGGGATATTAACATGAAAAACTACTTCGTACATAAACTGACGACTGAAGCAAAGCTTAGTAACTATGACCAGGCTTTGGAGTCGTCCGATGAATCAAAAGGGCACGGGCGTTGGCAAACATTCTTCAGACGGGCTTTAAGCCGTCAGACGAAGTCTTTGAATCAAAATTATTGTTATAACTAAATGAAATCATTACCTCTAACGCTTAGCGGACTTGAGCCTCTCATTATCACCGAAGATTCGAACTTTGTGAACGTGGGAGAACGGACCAATGTGACTGGCTCGCGACGATTCCTAAATACTATCAAAGAAAAGAATTATGACAAAGCGCTAAAGATCGCATTGGGTCAGGTGCAAGGCGGGGCGCAGATTCTGGATGTGAACATGGATGAAGGCATGCTGGACAGTGCCGAAGAAATGACCAATTTCCTAAACCTGATCGCTTCCGACCCTGATATTGCCAAGATCCCGATCATGGTGGATTCCTCAAAATGGGAAGTAATCCTTGCCGGACTCAAATGCATGCAAGGCAAAGGAGTAGTTAATTCAATTAGCTTAAAAGACGGGGAGGAAGAATTCCTTAAACGAGCTAAGATCATCCGCCGTTTCGGGGCTGCTGTAATTTGTATGGCTTTTGATGAAGAAGGTCAGGCCGACACACTGAAGCGACGAAAAGAGATCTGTGGCCGGGCATATAAATTATTGACTGAAGAAGCCGGATTTCACTCCTCTGATATCATTCTTGATCCCAACATTTTCCCAGTGGCTACGGGTATGGAAGAGCATCGACGGAACGCCCTGGATTTTTTCTTAGCAGCGAAATGGATACGTGAAAATCTGCCCGGCGCACATGTTATTGGGGGTGTGAGTAATGTATCTTTTTCATTCCGTGGAAATAATCGTGTTCGGGAAGCCATTCACTCAGCATTTTTGTATCACGCTATTGAGCATGGCATGGATATGGGTATTGTAAATCCAACGCAGTTGGAAGTGTATGATGATATCCCCGACGAACTCCTGCAACGGGTGGAAGATGTTCTATTTGATAAAAGAGATGATGCCACAGAAAGATTATTGGAGATCGCAGAGGAATTCAAAGGCGAAGGTTCATCCGTTAAGAAAAAGCAAGATGATAAATGGCGAAAAAAACCAGTAGAGGAACGCCTGAAACACTCGTTGGTGAAAGGGATCAACGAATTTGTGGTAGACGATACGGAAGAAGCCCGGCAGAAGATCGGAAGTCCGCTGGAAGTGATTGAAGGTCCACTGATGGACGGGATGAATGTAGTTGGTGATTTATTTGGAGCTGGCAAGATGTTCCTGCCGCAGGTGGTAAAAAGCGCCCGTGTAATGAAGCAGGCAGTTGCATATTTGACTCCATTTCTGGAAGAAGAGAAAAAGCAGAACAAGGATACAAGTGAACAACCGAAAGTACTTTTGGCAACCGTAAAAGGCGATGTTCACGATATCGGAAAGAACATAGTTAGCGTGGTGCTGGCTTGTAATAACTACAATGTAGTGGATCTGGGGGTGATGGTGCCTGCTAACAAGATTTTGGACGAAGCTGAAAAGCATCAGGTGGATGCCATCGGCCTTAGTGGTTTAATTACGCCCTCACTCGATGAGATGATCACCGTGGCTCGCGAGATGAAAAAACGGGGAATGGACCTGCCTTTATTGATCGGTGGAGCTACAACTTCCAGATTGCACACTGCTGTAAAAATTGATCCTGAATACGAAAGCTCCGTGGTGCATGTGTTGGATGCATCCCGCGCCGTTTCAGTGGCTGGGGAAGTGATCAACCCGAAGAAAAAGGAAGCAGTGAAAGCGGAAATCAAAAAAGAGTATGCGGAGCTTCGTGAGCAGCACGAAAGTCGTCAGAATAAGAAAAAATTGTTGCCTTTTGAGCAAGCAAAGTTCAACAAAACGGATATTCAATGGGAAGGATATGAACCTCCAAAGCCCAAATTTTTAGGAAATAAAGTATTTGAGGATTATCCCATTGCTGAACTTCGAAATTATATCGATTGGTCGCCTTTTTTCCGAACGTGGATGCTGACCGGAAAATACCCGGAGATCCTTGAAGATAAAGAGGTAGGAAAACAGGCGCAGTCTTTGTTTGATGATGCTCAGGAACTTTTGGACGACATTGTTAAAGGTAACTTGTTGCAAGCTAAATCGGTGATCGGATTTTATCCGGCGGTAGCTGATGGGGAAGATGTTCAGCTTTTTGAGGTTAAGGATCCCTCCAAAGAAAAAACAAGATTTCATTTTCTTCGGCAACAAACTAAAAAGCGAAGTGGCCAGCCGAATTCCAGCTTAAGTGACTACATCGCCCCAAAAGAATCTGGAATTACGGATTATATAGGTTTTTTTGCAGTGACCGCAGGAATCGGAATTGAAAAGCTCATTAAGAAATATGAGGCTGTAAATGATGATTATAATATCATTTTGGTGAAAGCTGTTGCGGATCGTCTTGCAGAAGCTTTTGCGGAGCGCATGCATGAGCGGGTTCGAAAAGAATTTTGGGGTTATTCCGATGAAAAGCATTTAAGCAATGAAGAACTGATTGCTGAAAAATATTCCGGAATTCGGCCCGCCCCCGGCTATCCAGCCTGTCCAGATCATACTGAAAAGCGCATATTGTTTGATCTGCTGGATGTAGAAAAAAATACGGACATCAAGCTGACGGAATCTTTTGCAATGTATCCGGCTTCTTCGGTAAGTGGCATTTATTTTTCTCATCCAGAATCGCGCTATTTCAGGGTGGGCAATATTGG
>JAVLBT010000130.1:0-3372 GCA_031580945.1 Gracilimonas sp. | reverse complement strand
TCAGGTAACTGATTATGCGGAAAGAAAGCGAATTACAAAAAAGGAAGTCGAGAAATGGCTTTCTCCTAATTTAGATTATGACCCTTATTCATCATGAAAGTAACTAAACATATTGAAAAAGCGAATGGCAGTACTTTATTCTCATTTGAGGTGCTTCCGCCCTTGAAAGGACAAAATATTCGTTCACTTTTTGATCACATGGACCCGCTAATGGAATTTAACCCTCCATTTGTGGATGTGACTTATCACAGGGAGGAATATGTATACAAAAAAAGAGACAATGGACTGTTGGAGCGGAAAACGGTTCGAAAACGGCCTGGAACCGTTGGAATTTGTGCGGCGATACAAAATCACTATAAGGTGGATGCTGTACCTCATATTATTTGTGGTGGGTTTTCTAAAGAAGACACTGAAAACGCCCTTATCGACCTGAATTTTTTAGGTATCGACAATGTGTTGCTCATTCAAGGCGACACAAGAAAACCGGAGCGTGAGTTTAAACCGGAGCCGGATGGGCATGCTTATGCTTCTGAATTGATAGAGCAGGTCGTTGATCTGAATAACGGAATCTACCTTGACGAAGATTTAGAAAATGCTAAACCTTCTGATTTTTGTATTGGGGTGGCAGGCTACCCTGAGAAGCATTTTGCAGCTCCAAATATGGAAACTGATCTCAAATATTTAAAATTGAAACAGGATAAAGGGGCTGATTATATTGTCACTCAAATGTTCTTCGATAATCAGCAATATTTTGAGTTTGTCGAAAAATGTCGCGAAAGTGGAATTACACTCCCCATAATACCTGGCTTAAAACCTATAACTTCCCCCAAACAACTCACCATACTTCCCCAACTCTTTCATGTAGATTTGCCAATGGAGCTTACCAAAGAAGTGGAAAAATGTAAAAATCGTGACCAGGTCCGGCAAGTGGGAATTGAATGGGCTATTCAACAGTCAAAAGAATTGCTGGACTTTGGAGTACCAAGCCTGCACTATTATTCGATGGGGAAATCTGCCTCGGTATATGAAGTGGCAAAGGAATTGTTTTAATTCTTATAGCCATTTTAAAGAACAACATTATTGCTCCTCAAAGATCAAAAAGCGAGTTGGCCCGAACAATTAAAGGATTCAAAGCTGTTTGAACTTTCACATATGCAATGTTTGAATAAGTAAAGTAAAATGGTAAGGCTATTGCCGTGTAAAATGGAGTCCATTTTTCCAATGGTTCAACTATAGTCAATAATTAGGTAAGAGGTATTTGCCGTCAAATGATTCATCGCTTCAGTCAATAACTTGTATTGTTTACGTTTGCCCCAAACCCAAGCAATATCCAACCTCGATATTTTAGATTTATAAACTGTTAGATTGGATCGATCTTTTCACCGATGCATTGTTCCAACGCCCGGTGTAGATTTGTCATTTGCTTGTGGCCCAGTTTCTGCCCGAAGTATGCCACGAGATACAGGCTTAAAAATATTAAGACCAAAACAGGAACCAACCATAATATGGTAGCCGGTTTATTGAGTGACCAGTACGATAAACCGATCATGGAAACGATCAGGAGTGCAAATGCAATGGCAGCGTAAAAGAAAACAAACATTGTCCAAACAGAAGGTCGTGGTCCATAAAGGCCATGTATTTTAGTGATTTGAGCTTCTGTTTGCATGGTAATGGTTAATTGAGGAGACCAAAAATGTTGTTCACCTTCCGGGGGGAACAAAGAAGCATACCCTTTAGTTATTTGCCCTTTGCAGCGACAATCTGCCTTACTTAAATAGTTCTTGACCCTTTGATGGATTTCTTCAACACTAAGATCTGTTTCAACATATATTTTTGGCCTAATACTTCTGAATTTGATATGATCTTCCATAGCTGATAGTTAGCGATTATTTTTTACCGATATCAAAAAATATGCAGCTGTTGTCCAAAAATTTCTAAAAAATGGAATCTTTTGAAACGGTTTGTAGATTCCTCTTGGATGAATACCAAATTTCCATTGATAGATGGGATTAAAAAGCCAAAACTTCTTTTTCTCAATCTGCCAGTCATTATTTTGGGCAAGCTTTTGAAATTTTTCTATGGTTATGCGAGTGCTTTTTATATCAAGAAGGTTATCAATCTTTTGTTCATTTTCCTTTCCAATATTCAGGATAAGGCGATACAAACCATTTGGTAGTATATGGTAGAAGGGGAGCTTGTTAAGCACCTTGTTATTAGCTAATTGTTGATGTCCACCAAAAGGCATATACCAGGGAGGAAAGGCAAAGAAAACGAGTCCACCAGGCTTGATAAATTTCTTTAGCTCATTCATAAACTTTTCATGGCCATGAATATGCTCGATCACATCTTTAAGGATCACTAAGTCAAAGAGTTCTTCAAATTCTTTTGACGGTTCAATATTGAATATATCTTCTGTAATGAACCGTATCTGACCCTTTTGCAGCTCTTTTTCAAAATACGATTCAGCTAATTTCACACGGGAGCGCGATAGTTCAATTCCTACACATTCATGTCCCAATTCAGTAAAAGCCTTTAGAACGCCCGCTTCAGCACAACCGATCTCCAAAATTCTGAGTGGTTTTTGGTCAGGAAGATAATTCTTAACAAACGGAACTATATAATCCCTGGATGTGCGGTACTGCATGTTGAAGTACCGATCTTTGTCTTTATGAAATTTATACATGATTAGGCTGGCTTTTCCTTATATCCATTCCTGATCAGAAATTGATATGGATTTATCCGTTTCTTTGGAACCGGTGTGCTTGGTGGATTTTGGTTCTATTAGCATAACCCAGCATTCTTCTTTTGCCACCGGTAAATGTTCAACCCCTGCAGGAACCACATAAATTTCTCCCTCATTAAGTGTAACGTCTTTTTGATCCCGAAATATTAGAGTCAAAACCCCTTTTACTACATAAAATAATTCATCTACATTTTCGTGGTCATGCCAAACGAATTCTCCTTTAAGTTTAGCAATCTTTACATACTGTCCATTTAGTTCTCCTATGATTTTAGGAGTCCAATAGGCATCAAAAAGTTCAAATTTTTCCTTCAGATTAGCTTTGAGCATGCTTGAAAATCTCGGTTAGTTTTACATCAAGATCCTTTTCTAACACAGGCTGAAATTCTTGCCCCGTTAACATCTCAAACAATTCCGCATAACGCTCAAAAACTTCCATACGAAATTTATCCGGTAGGTCAGGAAGAGTTTGTCCTTCCAATCCCTGGAAATCATGATCCATGAGCCACTCGCGCAAAAATTCTTTAGAAAGTTGTTTTTGAGGTTCGCCTTTGGCTTGTCGTTCCATATATCCTTTTAAATAAAAATAGCGGGAAGAATCGGTGGTGTGAACCTCATCAATGAGTGTTAAT
>JAVLBT010000012.1:0-38504 GCA_031580945.1 Gracilimonas sp. | reverse complement strand
CCGGAACTCCCGGAAGGATACTTTGTGAATATTGGCCTTTTAATGGTAGTTGCAACACTGTTAGCTGCAATCTATCCGGCCATCAAAGCGCTAAGATTAAAACCGGTTCAAGCCATAAGAAAAGTATAATTCAGGAGGCAGTTGACAGTAAGGAGTGATCAGTTTAAACATCGAATAATGAGCAAAAAAATTTTAAATAACGAAGTAGGAGATTACATCAGCTTACTATCCTCCCTGAAAGTAACAGCGAGCTGTTCTTTCTGTCCCTCCGGAGGGACACAGGTATCTTGCTTTTTGAAGGATACTTATTCAGAAAAATGTTCTAATTCATGGCAAAAACCTATCTCTCTTTGGAGAGAGACCGGATTCAGTTCCACTGAAATCCAGAGAGAGGACCGTGTTAGAAAGGGCAGGAAAGCTGAAACAGGAAAAATGAAGCACTAAATCACCCAATCAACAATCATCCATCAAAAATCAAAAATCATAAATCCAATGTCGATTATTAAGGTTCGTGATATCAAGAAAGTATACAATCAGGATCAGGTTCCGGTTCATGCCCTGAATGGAGTGGATCTGGATATCAGTGAAGGAGAGTTTACGGCCATTGTGGGGCCGTCTGGTTCGGGAAAAACTACGCTTCTGAATGTAATTGGTGGGCTGGATGAACCAACGGAAGGTAAGGTTTATATCCACGATACCAATATGTTTTCACTTAAGGAAAGAGAGCTGATCGACTTCAGGCTCCATCATATTGGGTTCGTTTTTCAGGCCTATAATTTGATCCCGGTACTAACCGCCAAGGAAAACATCGCTTTTATATTACAGATGCAGGGCAGACCTCAAAAAGAATGCAATCAACGAAGTATGGAATTACTGAAAATGGTTGGATTGGAAGATAAAGTGGATAAAAGACCTGCGGAACTTTCGGGCGGGCAGCAGCAACGCGTAGCAGTTGCCAGGGCATTATCATCTAAACCGGATTTTGTCCTTGCCGATGAACCTACGGCTAACCTCGATTCTGCTTCAACTGCCAATTTATTAGATATGATGCTGCGATTGAATGAAGAAGAAAATATTACGTTCATATTCTCCACGCACGATCAGCGGGTGGTGGAGCGAGCCCGGCGCGTGGTAACGCTGGTGGATGGAAAAGTAGATTCGGATGAGGAAAGAACATCCAGCATCGAACAAGGAACTTCGAAGTGAGAACGAGCTTGAATATCGAATAATGAACCGAGGAATTTTGAATATTGAAGTTTATAGTTGGAGTAACTCACTAACCTCCCTGAAAGAACAGCAAGCTGATCTTTCTGTCCCTCCCGGCGGGACACAGGTTCTTGCCTCTGGTGAGAATTATTGTTTAGGACGATATTCCAGGCAATGGCCAGAACCTATCTCTCTTTGGAGAGAGACCGATTTCAGCTCTGCTGGAAATCAGAGAGAGGACAGTGTCGGATTCGGATTACTTTTATTGATTCTAATCCTATTCCTCCCAGCATCCATCCAATCCCAAAACATCGAAACAGACTTCAGCGGATACGTCAAAGAACTGGGAAGCATCAGCCTGAGCAACAATCTGAAAAACTTTCGGTATGATAACATCCTACACCACCGCATAGAATCAGAGTTTGAAACAGGAGAACATTTTGAATTTCGGGCCGATGTACGAACTCGCCTTTTCAACGGCTGGACAGTCAACAATACACCCGGTTACGGTGAATTCCTGGAAAACGATCCGGGTTATTTTGATCTGAGTTACACTTGGGTTGATTCCGATCATACCGTGTTCAATTCCGCTATAGACCGACTGCATCTTTCCTATTTCAATGGTCCGTGGGAAGTGCATCTTGGCCGGCAGCGCATCAACTGGGGGAAGACGATGGTTTGGAATCCCAACGATCTATTCAACGCATATGCTTATCTGGATTTTGATTATGAGGAGCGCCCTGGTACGGATGCTCTATATGCATCGTATTCCTGGAGCTACGCCTCGAGTGTAGAAGCCGGGTATCGTTTTGGTAAATCATTGGATGAATCGGTGATCGCCGGAATGTTTCGGGGAAATTTGGGAGAATATGATATTCAGCTAATTGCTGGTAATTATCTGCAGAATCTGGCTATCGGAGCCGGCTGGAGCGGATATCTGAAGAGCGCCGGATTCAAAGGTGAAGTGTCTTACTTTCACCCCAGAGAAGATTTTCTTGATCAAACTGGTCATTTTACAGCAACCATAGGCAGCGATTATATGTTCTCCAATGGGATCTATGCATCTGCAGAATTATTATATAATGGTGGATGGAACCGCTCGGTCAATCCATTGGGACAATTAACCCGTCCGCCCAGCGCCTCCGATCTTTTCATTGCCGAAACCGGATATTTTGTAAACTCGTCCTATCAGTTAAACCCACTGACCAGCCTGTCTGGAGGAGTTATGAGTAGTTTTGACCGAGAAATGCTCATCTTGATTCCTCAATTTACCCGATCTGTAAAAGAAAACATCGACTTTTTACTACTTGCACAACTTCTAAAAGGTTCGGTTTTCTCTGATCTGACAGAAACCCCAAATCTCTTCTTTTTCAGATTTAAATATTCGTATTGAACGGGAATTGGTAATGAGGCTTTGGGAAGCTCAGCTCATAGACTATTTAAAAATTACCTCAGAATGTGATTATTTCAATTCGGCCTTAGAAAAGAATGCGTAAAGAAACGTACGTAATGAAGCGTAAAGAAAGAAATCATACTAATAAAAGCTCGTCTTTGCGAGGAGCCCGGATGCTGAAACTAAGCATGGGCTGGTTAACGACGCGGCAATCTCCCTGCATCATTTTGGATGTTGATCAACGCAAATCTCGTAAAAGATCTTGCCTGCTTATAAAAGCTGTTTTAGTTCAGATCATATCTTGTGAGAAATATTAATTAGTCAAGACTAATAATTTAATTATTTATGTTGAAATTTGGGCGCTTCATTCCTTAAATTTAGTCAAAGCTAAAAATAAGTATAGTCATGAAAATAATAGCAGCTATCATTATTGTGGCCGCCTGTTTCAGTAGCAATTTAATAGCTCAGGATCAGTTGGGAAGTATTTCTGGAAAGGTTCTCTCTGAAGGAGAACCAGTAATTGGAGCCAATGTTGGAATCCTAAGTTTAGATAAAGGAGCTGCGACCAATGAACGTGGAGCGTTTATCATAGAGAAGGTCCCCAAAGGCACTTACGATCTTCAAATTAGTGCGATCGGATTTAAGAAAATGGTGAAAAAAGTCGCGGTGAAAGCAGGGGAGACAACATCTGTTGAAATCAGTTTAGAAAGCTCCGTTCTGGAGCTGGATCAAATGGTTGTAACTGGAACCATGCGTAAGACCTATGTCAAGGAATCGCCCGTGAAAGTGAACGTGGTAAAGGCCGAACAGCTGCAGCAGGGAAAAACCAGTTCCAACGTCATGGATCTGATTAGCAGCGTAAACGGACTTTCAACCCAGCTAAACTGTGGTGTCTGCGGTACTAACGCTATTCGCATTAACGGAGTTGAAGGGCCCAATACAGCAGTATTGATTGACGGAATGCCCATCATGGGAGCCCTCGCTTCGGTGTATGGGTTAAATGGGATCAGCCCGTCAATCATCGATCAGGTGGAAGTGATCAAAGGGCCACAATCCACGTTATATGGAACGCAGGCGTTGGGAGGGGTCGTGAATATTATCACCAAAAATCCGGCTTTGACGCCAACTTTCTCTGCGGATGTGTACGCCAAAAGCACCGAGGAAGGAAACATCAACATCGCTTATTCTCCAAAATTTGAAAGATTTGAGGGTTTTCTGAGTGGTAATGTGCTTCGTCTTGAAAACTATTTTGACAATAATGGCGACAACTTCAATGATCTTGTGCAGCAATCACGGGTTTCGTTATTTGGAAAAGGGACCTTGCTGGACAAAAACCTCGAACCAAGATTAAATATAGCTACCAAGTTTTATGCGGAAAACCGAACGGGCGGACTTGAACAATTTTCAGATGAACTTCGAGGATCAAACCAAATATATGGAGAATCCATTTACACCAACCGATTCGAATTCATGACCGAATACCGGCCCTCTGGATTCAACAATAGACTTCGAGTGAATGGCGCAGTCACTTATCACGATCAGGATAGTTATTATGGGACGGATTGGTATGATGCGCAGCAGGGAATTGTGTTTGGTCAGGCCACATGGGATCAGGCCATCGGTGAAAACTTCCAACTCCTGACCGGAACCACTATTCGTTACGAAACTTACAACGATAACACCCCGGCAACATCGGATGGAACAGACCGGAGATGGATTCCTGGAATCTTTTCACAAGGAGAATTAAACACTGGCGACTTCACCTTCCTGGGCGGATTCCGAATTGATCATCACTCCGAACACGGCTATGTGACGGCTCCACGGTTATCTGCCAAATTCAGTCCTTCTGCAATGACGACGTTCAGGATCAGTGCCGGAACCGGATTTCGGGTGGTAAATGTGTTTACAGAAGATCACGCCGCACTGACAGGCTCTCGAGAAATCGTTTTCAACGAAGACCTTGAGCCTGAGGAGTCACGAAGTATAACGGCAAGCCTAGAGCAGATCATCGCATTTGGTACGAACCCGATGACCGTGAGTTTGGATGGCTTCTATACCCATTTCTCCAATAAGATCATTCCGGACTATGATCAGGACCCCAACCTGATCGTCTACGAAAACCTGGATGGATTTTCGGTAACAAGAGGATTTTCAGTCGGATTGGAACAGAATTTTACTGCACTGCCCGTTACCTACAATGCAAGTGTTACGATCATGGATGTGTACACCGAAGAAAACGGAATAAAAAGAGCACTTGCCTATGCTCCGGAATTTACCGGTGTTTTTGGTGCGACTTATGACATCCGTTCGCTGGATGTTTCCATTGGGTACAATGGCAATTTAATGGGACCAAAGCGGATGCCGGATAATTATGCAGAGGGTTTTGGGCGTTCTTCCAAGTCCCCAACGTACTCTACGCACGATATCAAGATCACAAGGGAATTCACAAACGTAAACAGCGAAAACGGGATGGGGTTAGAAGCCTATTTGTCTGTAGAAAATATATTCAATTACAGGCAGGGAAGTCCACTGGTAGATGCCGGCAATCCCTTTGGCCCGAACTTCGATACGATCTATACCTGGGGGCCGATCATTGGCCGGACCTTCACCATTGGCGCACGCTTAAACCTGAGGTAGTTATGAACATGCAGAATAAAAAAAAAGAGAACCTGCGTGCGTCCATCGGTTCTCTCTTCCCAAGTAATTCGGGACAAAGCTCAAATCCCGTTAACAAAATTATCATCTTTGTAAGTATGTTTACAATGGTCGGATTTTTTGTTGCAACCCCATTATCAGCTCAGGAAAAAGAACTGAACTGGACATCTTTTGAGAAAGCCTTAGAATTAGCAGAAGAACAGCGAAAACCGATCATGGTGGACGTTTGGGCGCCATGGTGCGGCTGGTGCAAGAAAATGCAGAAGGAAGTCTACCCTGAGCTTGCAACTACCTTGAATAACGATTTTATCCTGACCCGCTTGAATCGGGATGACAACGAGAGCCGAAAGCAATTTCAGCAGCTTTCCCTCACCCCATTAAGGTTAGCACAGAAGTTCAATGTGCAGAATGTGCCAGCGGTTGTATTGCTTACATACGAAGGGGAGTATCTGTTTCATATTTCGGGATATATGGAAGCAGGAAAGTTGGAGGAGGTTTTGGGTTATGCGGATTTGGATAGGGCGGAAAGACACTTCAGGTAAAAGACAGGTGTTTTGAGGAACGGGGATTAAGAGTTAACAGAAAGCTTAAAGTTTAGTCAGGTAAATAATTTGTAGCAGAGCCTCCGGTTGGCATTATGGAGCAAAGCACCTCTACAGGTACAAGCCCGAAATGATGTTTGGGTGTCGGCAGGAACAGCGAAGATCACTTGACCGGCCACACCATGAGAGGTGAAATTAATAAACTGACTTGAATGAATATCACAAGAACGTAATAGCTGTGGTGGGGAAACTAAGTGCTCTTGAGAATGTCCTTTTTAAAGAGGTTATGATCTTCAAAGACTATACTCCATAAGTTCTACGGGGACACCATTTACTTCAATAAATGCTACGGTTAGTCCCTCACTTGGAGAATTTGGCTCGATGATTACTTTCTTACCCTTTATTTCTGATTCCAGGTCATCGACTTCAAATGCAAGATGAGGAACTGTTTTTACTAATTCGGGATAAGGTGCATTTTCCCAATATCTTTGCAGCTGAATTCCGTAGGGATTACTGGTATGATCTGTTACAGTCATTTTTAATTCAGGTAAATCAATGCCCCCTTCAAGGCTTTCTTGTGTTGGAATTCCTAAATGATTGAACTTCATATTTATTTATTCAAGTTTAGAAGAACAAAACGCCCCATCGTGTAAGCGTCGCTGGGATTATAATTTAGTTGAAGTAGCGAAATTAATTACTTTGAAGCAAGTATCCATCGTATCCCCTCCTGAACCGGCAATTTGGTTGGAATTAAATTATGCAAAGGTTAGAGCTTTTTCTCATCAAAATTTGCTACCCTTAATTATGAACAAAAAGCGAAAAAAATTTAAAGGATCTCCAAAAAGGTATCACCCCAATGGCATTACTATTTTGTATGAAGACTATGACATCATCATCATCGAAAAAATACATGGCTTGTTAACGGTTCCCAATGACAAAGAGAGGGATAATACTGTTGAATATTTGCTTGGCAACTATGTCCGAAAAGGAAATCCAAAGTCCAGAAAGAGAGTCTTTATTGTACATCGGCTAGACAAAGACACCTCAGGAATTTTAATCCTTGCTAAAAGCGAGCAGTCGAAAAAATACCTTCAGGATAATTGGAAGAAAGCGACCAAAACTTATTACACGGTTATAAATGGGCAACTTAGAAAAAAGGAAGGGATATTAAGCTCCTATCTTGTTCAGAATTCGATTCACAGGGTATATTCCGTGGGAAAAGATTCAGAAGACGGAAAGCTTTCGAAAACAGAATACAAGGTTTTAAAGGAATCGGATGATTACAGTTTAATAGAGGTCAACCTTTTAACCGGTCGTAAAAACCAAATTCGTGTCCATTTTGCCGAAACCGGACACCCTGTTGTGGGCGATAAAATGTATGGGAAGAAAGAAAAGGGCATTAGGCGACTTTGTCTTCATGCCGCTAAACTTTCAATAAATCACCCGGTTACCAAAGAGCGAATGACTTTTGAAACCAATATTCCTGAATATTTCACTTCTTTGGTTGGTTAAGGTTTGTTGACTTTAAGAACAATAATGACTTAGCGTTATAGGGCGAAAACATGTTCTATTATATGTAATTTCTTTTCCTTTATCTTGTTCCCAACCAACGGATGGGAATGACCTCCAGAACCGTTAGTTCAAAATGGTGCTTAATGACTGATTCGTATAATTCTCAATTCAATGGAACCAGCGGTCCCTGTGTGCATTACGAACCTGAGGTTCGTAACGAGAACAACCGTCATTCGCCTAAGCTGTTAGTCTAACATCAAGTTGTTAAGTCGTAAGATAAAACCACTGCTAACTATTGCAAGAGCAAGAAAGATCACCAATCTCTTATTTTTTATTTATTACATAAAGAGCAATTCAATGGCTGTCAATGGTAGTTATTCATCCTCCCGCGAAGGCGGTCTCCGGTTATCATTGGAGATCGTATCGATCAGCTTGTTGTAGGGATCGATGCCCACGGAGGTGGGTTCTTCATCTACGGTAATGGTGATCTCATTCAGAATATCCGTGAATTTTCGTTTTTCAAGATAGAGGACCGTTTCATTTCCTAAGGAGTCGGTTCCGAAAACACCCACTTCGATCCAGTCATTGAGTGGGAGAGATTCTACCGGTCGGCGGCGACCTTCAATTTCTACTGAGAGACTGTCTCCAGCTTCATTCTTATAGATTCGCTCACCCGTTTCTCCGGTTCGATATTTTGAAGCCTGAAGCGTCATATTTACCTCATAGGTGTTGTTGTTGACTTCAGTATAAGCAGCTTCTTCCACGCGGTTGTCATACAGCGTGATGGTCTCAAACATATCTTTGATTAGATACTGTAGAGAATCCGGGGTAACATCTTTCAGATATTCAAGCAATTCCAGGGAAGTCGTGTAAGGCGGCTCCTGAAAGGCCACATCATCGATGTAATCACTTAGAGCCGCATTCAATTTATCCTCACCGATGTAATCGCTCAGCGCATAAAATACCAGCGAACCTTTATTGTAATGGATGTACTGCTGGTTTTCGTTGTAGATGAGTGGAAGTTCACGCTGCGATTCGAAGGTTCTGCCGGTTAGATAACTATCCAAAGCATCCTTCAGGAAATACCGCATTTGGTGAACGCCATATTCTTTCTCCAGAACTTTTAAAGCGCTGTATTCTGAGAGACTCTCCGACAGCATCGTCGCTCCCTGAACATTCGCACCAATGACTTGATGCGCCCACCATTGATGCGCTACTTCGTGAGCTGTGATACTGAATGGATAATTCAGGGCATCTTCGGCTGTGGTATCTACATCGGCGATAAAACCTACGGCTTCAGAATAGGGGACGGTATTGGCAAACGACTGCGCAAAACTACCACCGGTTCTCGGAAATTCGATAATTCGCAGCTGACGGAATTGATAGGGACTGAAATTTTCCGTGTAATAATCGAGTGACTTTTTCACCCCTTCCATCATATAATCCAAATTGTAGGTATGATCGGCGTGATGATAGATCTCAATATTGACATCATTCCAGGTATTTTGTACCACCTCAAATTCCGCAGAAATGAACGAGTAAAAATTCACAATAGTGCTGTCCATTTTGTAATGGAAATAGCGCCTGCCATTTTCTTCCCATTCGTCCTGAAGATAACCAGGCGCAATGGCAATTTGCTCAGGAGAGGTTGAGATCGTGGTCTCAAAATCGATCCAATCCGCATCGCTGGAAATGTAATTATTCATGCGCGCAGCACTGTCTGTAATGGCAGGCATACGTGGTTTTTCTGGCAAACCGTAGCGCTCACGGGCTTCCTTTCCACTCAATTCCGCAGATTCCTGATAGCCAATTCGGGGGAAAATCGAATTGTTAACGAAGGTTCCATTATATCGCACCGGAGACTCATTTTCCAGGATCTCATTCTCTTCATTTGAAAGCGCAAAGGTGAATAATACGGAGTCGCCGGGCATGAGTGGGTTAGCGAGTTGGTAGATGTCATAATTCATGGAATCATCTTCCAGCACCAGCTGGAAATCCCGATCAAACTCAAAAACGCTGATGTAATTATTGTGATCAATATGGATGGAGTCGATGGGAACAGCGGTTTTATTCTTGAGAACAAAACTTCCGGCCACTTCAAAATCCCGGGTTTCCGGATACAGGTCCAGGTTAATGGTACTGGATACGATACGAGGTTGAGGGATATCCCGAAACTTTCCGTAATTCTTTTCAAAATCTGCCGTTCGTTTTTCCCATTCTTGCGATGAAATATAATCGTGCTTGATGTTATTCACGTAATAGATCCAGCTTCCCATGCCCAAAAATCCAATGAGCGAGATCGTGAAAATAAGCTTCAATTTTGAGGTAAAGGCTTCTTTGGCATTTTGAATACGCTCTTTGAAACTTCCGGGCAATCCTCTTCGGAAAAACAGAATCGCAAGTACATAAAAAGCAATTGCCAGCAGTAGCCAGTATCCTTTATATACAAAATAAGGAGCCAGCGAACGACCGTATCCGTTCATGTCAGAATAGGCCGTTCCGGGCGCCTGATTGAATTTGAAGACTGTTTGCTCAATACCAATTTCGCCCAAAAAGGTGATACCAATGGAAATAATGAGCAACAGGATAAATCCAATGTAATAATTCTTAAACAGGCTGTGAACGAAGATCGAAAAAAGACCCCAGATCACTACATGAATCAGTGAAATGGCATATAGGTCAAATAGATACTGCCCGATCTCATAGTTGAAATATCCGTTAAAGGTCTGAACTCCAATTCCGGCGACCATGATGATGGAAAGCAGGATCATCTGCATGAGTACAAGCGCCAGGAATTTGGAAAACAAGATCGTCCAGTTGGCAGTCGGAGTGACGTGAATGAGCTGATCCATATTATCACCACGACTGCGATGTATCAGCATGCCTGCATATAAAAAGGTAAGGATATTAATGAACAGGCTGAAAAAGGTTCCGGGCAGCTGCAGCATTTGCCAGGTTACGGGAAGGGTGTCGGTTCCAAAAATTTCACCGCCAAGTAAGATCACACTCAGTGAGATCAGCAAACCAATAAGGGCGATAATGATAAATGCCCAGCCGCTGACTATGTACTTAAAGTCTACTTTGGCGAGTTCCCAAGACAATTTCAGGTTTTCTATGAACGAAAAATTCATGTCCACTTTGGGCATATTCACCGTTAAAATGCTGCCAAAATTTTTCTTGGTAACGGCTTCCCCTTTTTTGTTTTTGAAGAAATTGAAGCTGAATGCCTGCTGACTAAAACTAAATCCCCAATACACCAAGCCGAAGATCACGAGACCGAGTCCACCCCAAATGAGGCGGTTGTAGAGAATCACTTCACCCCACGGAAGCGGATTTTCATTCTGTTCAAAAATCGTCCAGTATTCGGTGTAGTACGCATTTGCTTGCGCTCCATATGGGTCGAGCAGGGCAGCCAGGTATTTGTTATCCAGATCAGCCGTAAGATTTTGGGCAAAGATCTGAATCAGGAAAAAGGCCAAAATTACGATGAATGCTACATTGATATTCCGGGTAAAAGCTACGATTGCAAATACCATTGCCCCAAAAAAGATCATGTTGGGAATCAGGTAGTACACAAAAGGCTGCACGTAATTCATCAGGTTGAATGGGCCGAGTACATCCGGGTTAGTGCCAGGCGTGAGTGTTCCCAAAATGATTCCCAGAGCTGCTGCCATCATCACGAAGGTAGAAACCGTGAGTCCTGCCATAAATTTACCCAGCAAGTATTCCCATTTTTGAAATGGATAGGAATAAATCACCGAATGCATGTGGTGTTTATAATCCCGATAAATAGTCCCGCCGATCAGAGCCGGTAGAAAGAAATAGAGAATAATGGCCATTTCATTTAACAAGCCATTAATGGCAATAGGGGAATTTACAATGGTAAGCGTATTCATGCTCACGGTCAGGCTTTCGAAAATACCTGCCGCACTCACCATCACAAAATAGGAGAGCGCAAACATGATACCGGCGTACACATAAAAGGAAGTTTGTCGCAGCCAGTACCGAATTTCAAAAGAAAAAATGGAATAAAACATAAAGAATACAATTTTAAATTAAGCGGCTACAACTTCTTTCTCTTCGCGAAGGGTTACGAAATACACATCTGCCAGATCAGGCATTTTGGCCTCAAAGGTACCATCCGGCTGTTCTGTTCCATGAACGCGAATATTGAGTGTGTTATCTTGATTGAAGTTGGAGGAAATGACGTTGAATTTATTTTCGTATTGTTCCAAATCATCTCGCTCGATCACCTTCGTCCAGACCTGTCCGTCTAATGCTTTCACAGCCTCTTTTGGCGTATGGTGACTCAAAATTTGCCCGCCATTCATGATGGCCATGTCCGTGCAAAGTTCCTTCACATCATCCACAATGTGAGTAGAAAAGATGACGATGTGATTGGTTCCAATTTCACGAAGTACATTTAAAAAGCGATGACGCTCGGAGGGATCCAATCCAGCTGTAGGTTCATCTACAATGATGAGTTTTGGGTCGTTCAATAGCAACTGAGCAATTCCGAACCGCTGCTTCATCCCCCCGGAATAACCGGCAACGCTTTTGTTTTTGACTTCAAACAGATTGGTAACTTCAAGGGCGGTATTCACCATTTCCGTTCGCTGATTGCTGTCGGTGATACCTTTCAACCTGGCAAAATAATGCAGTAGATCTTCAGCTGACATTTTTGGGTATACCCCAAATTCTTGTGGCAAATACCCCAGCACTTTTCGCAGGCTTTGTTTGTCTTCAAGGATATTAATGTCGTTGAGGTGTGCTGTTCCCGAGTCGGGTGCCTGCAAGGTTGCAATGGTACGCATCAACGTTGATTTTCCTGCGCCATTTGGACCTAAAAGCCCAAACATACCTGATTCAATTTCGATAGAAACATCATCGAGGGCTTTCACCCCGTTCTTATACGTTTTGGAAATATTGGAAAGTGTAAGTTTCATAGCCCGTTTACTTTTTGTAATGATTTTCGAGCATGAGTATAACTAAATCACAGTTTTAAAAGAAAGGAAAACTCAGGAAGATCTGTCAATAGTATTAAATTTTACAATGTATTTTTCTCTCTTGAAAAAAATCTCAGCTTCCTGAATTCCGGTTTGAAGGATGTTATCGTACAAGGACTGAGCCATTTTTAGCTCCATGATACCCTTTTCCCGAATATCAAGAGCACCATCTGAATCCTGATCAATAAATGCTGTACGGTTATTGCTGTTAAGGTCAGTAATAGTAAAAATGTTGTATACCTGATCTATGTAACTACCCATTGTTTCAACAACAAATAGGGTGTCATTTTGAATGTGTTCAAATTTTCGGAGGCCATCTTTATTTCTATACTTCCCTGACTCTAATGCTTTTTGTAATCCATAATTATAGATCATGTTTGCCTCATTGATATCAAGATTCCCATATTGAATCAATTCAAGAATTCCATCCTGATCCTGATCTAAACATTTAAGTTTTATGGTATTTTCGTCAGTTTTTGTCAGAAAATTCATGCCATCGCCTTGCGGAGAATTAATACTAATGATCTGATAGTCCTGACTATCATACATAAAACTAAAGGTGGATTTTACAGCCAAATCTCTGGTAGGTGAGCAGCTTATTATCAGCGATCCCAGGAATAAATAGATGAGATATTTAATAAAGTGAACCATACCCTTGAATCTAATTAGGGTGTGATTGAATAGTAACTAAAAGAGGAAAAGATTCAAAGGAAATAAGAAGTAGTGAAGAAATTCGGAATTAAAAGACAGATCTTAGTTTATCGACATAGATTGACAATCTTTGTATGTTGTAAATAAAAAGTCATGCATATATCTCTAACCCCTGAAATTGAAAAACTGACTAAAGAAAAAGTAGAATCAGGTATGTATGGAAATGCCAGTGAGGTCGTACGTGATGCCATTCATCAAATGCATAAATACGATTCGCTATTTTACGAATTGAAAAAAGAACAGTTTATCAAGCTTATTGAAGAAGGGGAGAAGAGTGGAATAAGCAAGCTTAGTATTACTGATATAATTAATGAGTAAAAATAAAAAGTGTTGAACTACAAATTAAGTAGGTTAGCAGAAGAAGATATTCGGGGAATTCGGGATTATAGTCAAGAAAGATGGGTAATTTCCAGGCAGAAATGTATCTCAATGGATTGGAACAACGCATCATTGAGATTGCCGATCAAGTGCAGGCACTTTCTCAAAGTAGGTCAGATCTTAAAAATTGAATTACAAGTTTCTTTTATGAAAAGCATGTAGTTTTCATAAAAGAAAAAAGTGGGATATTACTTGTTATTAGAGTACTTCATCAAAGCATGGATATTCAGAATAAGGAAATCTGAGTTAGATTTACCCATTTGTTACGAAAAGATGGAAGAAGAGTAAATGATCGTAGGTCGGGCAGCCTATCCGATTCATAGTCAACAAAAATAGTTCTATCCGGACAAGCTGTCCGGACTAACGTTTCCTACTCCACCCAATCCGCCACAAAAACATTGGTTGACCGATCACCACCATTATTTCGGTTTGAAGAGAAAACGATCTTTTGCCCATCAGGGGAAAACATCGGGAAGGAATCAAATTGTCCATCAAAGGTGATCTGTTCGAGGCCGGTTCCATCCACATTGATCATATAAATGTTAAAGGGGAATCCTCTTTGTGATTGATGATTGGATGAGAACACGATCTTTTCACCTGAGGGGTGGAAATAAGGAGCCCAGTTCGCATTTCCAAGATCGGTGATCTGTCGGAGTCCGGTGCCGTCTACATTCACAATAAAGAGTTCCATATTGGTCGGCTCAACCAATCCCTGCGATAGCAGGTTTTTGTACTTGGTGACTTCTTCTTCAGTTTCCGGTCGAGATGCCCGGAAGATCAATTGTTCTCCGTCGGGAGAGAAAAAAGCACCACCATCATAGCCGAGTTCATCGGTAACCTGTATGACATTCGAGCCATCGGTATCCATGAGGTAGAGTTCGAGATCGCCGCTGCGGTCTGAAGTGAAAACAATTTTATCGCCTTGAGGGGAAACGGTCGGTTCGGCATCATAGCCCGGTTCGTCAGTTAACTTGCTAATGATATTACCATCCATATCGGCTTTATAGATATCGTAGGAATCGTAGATCGGCCAAACGTAAGCTCCACCAGCTCCTCTTTCCGGTGCAGTCGGACATTCCATATTGGTTTCGTGCGTTGACGAATACACAAAGGTAGAATCACCGGGCAAGAAATAGGCACAAGTCGTTCGTCCATTTCCAGTGCTGATCATGGGCGGTTCAAAGCCGGGTTCTTTTTCGGTAATATCCATGGTAAAGATCTGATCACATTCTACTCCCCACTCCGGATTGTTAGATTGAAAGATGAGTTCTTCGCTGTCGTAACTCCAATAAGCTTCAGCATTATCGCCGCCAAAAGTAAGCTGACGTACGTTTTGAAGATGTACTTCTTGCTCATATTTCAATGTGTCGGTTTCGGGATTATAAGCATTTTGCTCAGGATTGGAAGTGCAAGAAATTGTGATCAAAAAGATCAATGGTACAGCCAGGTATTTCATGAATAGTTGGTAATGAATAGAATTTTAGTCAGGCTAAAGATAAGGAAATTTGGAACAGCCTCACGAAATTAATTTGTAAGGAATGAGTTTGAAAACGCTCTTACTCATGAATGGTAAATGGAATGTGTATATGGAATATTGGAGAAAATCAATTCGGTTAGAAGGTTGGGATTACCGGAATCCGTGGTATTATTTTATAACGATCTGTACCAAAGATCGCCGTCATTATTTTGGTGAAATTCGAAATGGAATGATAGGGCTAACAGAGCAGGGATGTGCCGCATGGTATTTTTGGAATGAAATTCCCAATCATTTTGATGTTGTGAAATTGGATGAATTTGTGGTGATGCCGGATCATGTTCATGGTATCATTCAGATCATCCCAGATGAAAATGGTAATCATTCTGTAGGGACACGGCATGCCGCGTCCCTACGGATAAAACGGGAATTCGGTAAACCCATTTCAAAATCATTATCCACCATTATCCGGTCCTATAAATCGGCCATGACCCGATGGTGCAATCAAAACAATTATGAATTTGCGTGGCAATCCCGGTTTTATGATCACATTATTCGGAATTACAGGGCCTTAGATGATATCCGTGAATACATCAAAATGAATCCTAAAAAATGGGAATCTGATTAGAAAATAAGATCTATATCATTTCCCGATCTTGACCTCCAGAGTCACATAAAAGGTGCGGGGTGGAGAGGGAATGATGCCCGGGCCGGGATAGCCGGTAGCCCTGCGGGTAAAATACCAATCATTCAAAAGATTGTTAATACCACTTTCCAATTTTAGGTTTTTCCACGAATAAGAAGCTGAAAGATCAAAAACATCATAAGCGGGAATTTCCCCCCGAATACCGCTTTGATTGTCAAAAGAATTTTGTGGGGCGTTGGAGGCATCTGTGAATTGGGATGAAACATAGGTGTATTGCAGGCTTCCCAACAGGTCTTTATAGCCAAAATTGAATCCGGTTTTAATGTTCAGGAGGGGGACAAACTCAACTTTATTTCCTTGCACGCCGGCTAAGTCAGAATCGAGATATTCAGAATTTGTTATTGCGTTATTGGCGAAGATATTCAATTTGAGGTCACGAGAATCATGACCAACAATGGATAATAGATTGAGCTCAATCAAACTTTCGACACCATACATAAATGCCTGTCCAATATTTCCGCGGAACCGTACCACGCGACCGGTTTCTTCTTGTTCACCTTCAGCATTGATTCTTGTTTCTGCTCGGAGCAATTCCCCGATCCGATTATCGTATAAGAGCGCAAATCCGCCAACATCATAGGAAGCCCATTCCCCAATTCTTCCACGAATACCCACATCAGTGGTAAATCCGCTTTCATCAGTGATGTCTGGGTCAACTTGAAAGGTGGGATTTACAATCCGTATATCGTTAAAGGTAACTGAACGGTAATTTTGGGAGAAATTGCCATACAATTCAGTCCTTGGGTTTGGCAAATAGCTTAGGCCGGATCCCAATAATATAAAACTCCGTTCAAATTTCCGGTTATCCTCGAAGGTCTCATTTTGAATAGGATTTCCGGCAAGATCAAAATTTACGCGCTTGAATGTACCCTCACTTTGAGTGTTGATATACTCAAACCGAAAACCAGGTGTAATGGAGAAATTTTCTTTCAGGTAAAAAATATTCTCCCCAAAGAGCGCCACATTTTGGTTAGGAAAAGTGAAATCAGATTGATTAGGATAATCGGGAAATAATTGGTCAGCTAAGGTGAAATCTGCTTCTGCACGTATCGATCCAGGTCCCTGAATCGATTCATTTTTAGATTTATAGTATTTGGAACCGATCAGAAATACAGAATTCATGTCTCCGATCTGGTAGCGGTTTAGAAATCGGATTTCAGTTCCCCAATTATTAAAATCACCAAGAATAAGATCACGGGGAGCATCCAGGTCATCCTCCTGAGATACCCGATTGGTGCGGAATCCCACTGATTTTCGGGATGCATTCAACCCATAAGCCAAAACGCTCAAACGGGTTTTGTAGGAAAATCGATGTTCAAGTTTTATTGAAGCCAGCTTCCAATTCACTTCAAACCAGTTGCGGGTACGATTGCTGACGGTGGGGTCACGATAGAATTGAGCGTCTGTAAGTCCGCCAGGCTGCTGGGCGAGGTAATACAGGTAGGTAAAATCGGTACTTAATGTTGTCCTTTCACCCAGACTGTAATCTGCATAGATGTAGGCGTTTTGAGAATCAAAATTGGAGTTGGGACGAAAGCCATTTCCTTGCTTGTAGTTGAAGTAACCATAGTAACCTGTTTTTCCGGTTGATCCGCTCAGACTGTTAAAGGAGGTAAACAAAGCATTTGATCCTACAGATTGGCGTGAGGTGAGTTCAATATTTTTGTCCTGAGCCGGTTTCTTCATCTTGAAATTCACGAGTCCGCCAAATTGTGTTCCGTATTGCAAAGATGCGGCTCCTCGAATCACCTGAATCTCTTCAATACCTTCAGCAGGAGGCGTATAATAGCTTTCAGGATAACCAAGCACATCGGCACTAATATCGTAACTATTCTGGCGTATGTTGAAGTTGGAGGAACGATTTGGGTCAAGTCCACGGCCCCCGATATTAAGTTGTAAACCCGCATCATTGGATTCAAAGATATTCAAACCGGAGATCTGACTATAGATCTGCCGGGCATTATTAGCAGAGGTGTTCACAACCATATTTTCAAGATTGATGACCTCATTTTTCTTGCCGGCAAAGATAGAGGTTCCTTCCACCTCACGGAGTCGCTGCATGGCAAAAACCTCCTCTTTCTGCTCCGTGATAGCTACTTCTGACATTTCTCTGGATAATTTTTCAAGCTCAATATAGATCGTAGAATTTTTGGTATCCAGTACAATAGGGCGCTGTTCTACTTCATACCCCAGCTTGTAGAAATACAGAAAATAGGTTCCATAGGGAAGGTCATTGATCTCAAAATAACCTTCATCATTCGTCCGAAAAGATTTTCCCGCATTGTTATCGTAGATTTCCACCAGCTCAATGGGTTCTTTGGTTTCGGAATCGATCACATATCCGGAAATTTGGTGCTGGGCTTGAGCCGACATCGAACACCATCCAAAAAGAACAAGTAAGTAACTAAAGGCCTTTAATTTCATCATTGAAGGGGAGTAACCAGGTTCGGTGTTTGAGTGAAGGTTCAATTTCGGTAAGATCAATTTCTGGGTCCACATACGGTTGACTTTGCCGCCCATTCAGCGCCACATAGCTCTCTACATAGATCTCAGGGTCATCGATGCCTTGTTGTTTATAATGGTTTTCCAGATGGTGAGCATATTCCAGGATAAAATCGGGCTGAAAGGACATTTGTTTTTCCTGAAATTCAGTCAGGAATTCGTCGTTATCTACATAAAATCGTAGTCCTGTTTCCGGATTCACCACTTTGAAATTAGCGTAGCCGGCTTTCTCCATCAGCATGACTCGCCAAGAGAATCGATAGCCTTCTTCTGTCCAGAATAATTCACCAGGGTAGAGCAAGTATCGGAAGGGAATCAGGAGCTGAAGAATAAAGAAAATGGTGACCAAACTGATAGATGCTTTTCGAAGCCAGGTTTTAGGAAATTGGTACAGCTTTCCATTATCAAAGGCAGATTTACTGATCTTAAACCATTTGGAAATTGTTGCAAGTACCCTGTTATGAAATTCTGAATCAAAAAAGATAAGTGCGCTGACGATCATAATATACGGAAACATCCCGATGGGGAAGAGGACGCGGGTAAGCACATGAAATATGACGACCATCACAAAAGCAAAGGTTCGGGTCCGTTTATAAAGCAACAAAAAAGGAATGGTTAGGTCGTAAAGAGCTCCGCCCCAGGCAAAAGCATAATGTGTCCAGGTTTGTTGAAGCAGTTCTCCCAATAATGGAATGGAATATTTGGCCGGCAACCAGATCTGCAGCGGCATGGCCTGAAAAAGCCAGTCAGAATTTAATTTTGCAAGACCGGCATAAACATAGACGATCCCCAAAAGTAGTTTGATGGAGTCGATGGTCCACCTTGGGATTTTTTGAGAGCGCAGGTTTTCATCCCTCCATGCATCTATAGAATAGTAGGAGTGAGCCGGGAGAAAGATCATTAGAAAACTGAGAATACTGATGAAATAATAATGATTCAGATAGGTGGTTTTATCCATCAGCTCGATGTAGGTAAAGCTGAGGAAAAAAACGATAATGGAGATACGGTATTTGAAACCCAGTGCTATAAAAAGGGAGGCAATCCCGCAGATAATGAAAAGGAGATAGGTCCATTCCTCAAGCGGCTGAACCCATTCAAATCCTAAATAGGAAAAGTGAAAATCCGGTTCAATATAAAGCTTAGATATCCACCCATAAGCGGCAAAACGAATGATGCTCCACAGCATGAGGATTCCAAATAATATTCGGAAAACAGCTAACGGAGCAGCATTTTTTGAGTTGGAAAGATATGTGGTAATCGAAGTGGTATTCAATCCCTAATCACCGTCAGCATCCACATAATCAACGTTAATGTTGAGGGCCTGAAGCATATCCACTTTCATATGAACAACATTACGCTGAAGTTCATCATAAGTAGCCAGCATTTTTGAATTGTCATTTTCAACCTGTGCAGCAAGATCGGCATCCAGGCTTTCTGATTTGTTCCGGGCATCCTGAAACTGATCATTGATCAATGTAGTCAAGTCGGCCCCGTCTTTCATCGTATTTAGATAATCGAGATAGTCATCCAATCCCTGCCCATTAACTTCTGATTCAAAATGAATGCCATTAAAAAATTGGATGCTGGCAGTCAAAGCTTCATTAAATAATGTTTTTGAGAACCCCTGACTGTAATATGCTTCAACATGACTGCTTAGAGGAGTTCCAGAAAACACACCTGCTGGAATACCAATTTTACCAGCTCGTAAATGTTTTTCGTAATAAAAGATATAGTCATTCACCATCATATCGAGTGAGGAATTGGCGCCGTTATTTGAGTTACTTACAAATTCATCCCGGTAGCCGGTAGACCAGCTGTCAAGTACTTGCGCTGTCAGTGAATTAATTCGAGCCGTTAGATCCACCAAATAACTAAGATATTGGTCGGCGTTAGCATCAGAAGTATAATAAGAAAGAAGTTCTGTATCATTTTCATCAAGCCCATGCAGCAAGTAGTCAAGTGCCGGAAAACCCTGACTGTCATTTAAGGAAGGAAGTTCGAGATTATAGCCACCCTCCAGGATATTATCTTTGATTTCTGTAGTATCGGTTGGGTAGATGTTCAGGTTATCTCTATACCGAAGATCCATAGCTGTCCCCATTTCAAACATTGCAACATGCTGGAACGCGATATAAGCATCTTTCCAGGAATCACGAAGTTCTTCCAGATTTTGCTGATTAGGTGCACTGGAAAAATTTTGAGCTGAGCTATGTAGGTCCTTAGTGGTCTCAGACAAATGGGTAAAGGCAGGTATAATAATGTTATCCGCCCAATTGATGAGTATAGCTTCCCGGTCAAAATCGTCTGGGTCAGGTCCGGATGGACCATTTTCGGTACAACTCCACAAAAATAAAACTGTAATTGTAAGTACGGCTATTTTTTTCATGATGAATATCTTGATAAGTAAAAAAGCTGGCAACACATATTGTTACCAGCTTCTAAATCGATAATTTTGTTAGTTGGCTGCTTCCTCAACTGTGAATTCAAATTGAGCTGCTATCGTTTCCGACATCTGATCTAAAGTAGAAGATTCTATATCCCAGAGGCCTTGTCCGGCTTCCAGGTTAGTGAGCATATCTTCTATTTCCTGAAGAGTCAGGTGCCGGGTGTCAGTATTAGGAATACGTGTAAATTTCAGGCTGTAAATAAAACCGTATGCTTCTGAAAGATCATGGAAAATGGCGCCGTACAAAGGCTCAGGTTGGTCAAGGAATGTTTTAGCAGATTGAAGGTAATAGACCGCTCGAACAGCAATAACAGTGGATATATTTTCACGGATGATCTGGGCCTGTTCGTCCCGAACATCATATGCACCGGCCTCTATAGCTGCTCGACCTAATTTAAATGCATCGAATGTTTCTTGGGCAATGCCGTTAAAGTCTTCATCACCGTCAACTCTGCCAAGATATTTATTCAAAAAGTCATCATCCTCCCCAACCGTTGGGATAGGATTTGCCAGGTCAGCTGCTGTACCAAATAGGTAGCCATAGGCTTCATCCCACTTGTGTTCCATGTTGGTGTAATTGGCATCTTCAGCCAGAGTACCATTACTATTGTCTTCGCGATTGGTTCCGGCATCTAACACTGATGTGCTCAAATAATTATTAAGCATTTGGTCAGTCATCAGAGCTCCAATAAGGCTCTTGCCAACCAATTGATTGTACTCAAGCCCTTTCGCATTGACATATCGGGTTGAAGATCCGTCGGCAATCTGCCCGGGTTTTCCTACTGCTGCGAGTGAATCTTCATTTGGAAAAACTTCCTCTGTTTGAGCAGTGATCCACGCTTCAAATTGATTTTTGATTTCAGCGCTAAGCTGTGTGTTTGAAGAGAAAAAGTCAGCAGAAGCTGCAACTTTTCCTTTTATATTTTTAGTAGCAGCATTTAGGTCAGCATTTTCAAAAGGGTTAGCGTCTCCGCCGTCTTCTGTTTCATTTCGGTACATCTGTAAAAGTGATGCTTCGGTAGCATTGTCAAAGTCTAACATGGCAGAGGTCAATTCAGCTGCCATTTGTATTCGAGTAGTCTGACCGGTGAATGATACGGTTGATTCCCCGTTTCGGGTAAATTCATAAATTTCTGGTGCGTCAATATTGGGTGCATTATTGCTGTCGCAAGAATAAAATACAAACGCTAAAATTAGGATAAGTATTAATTTAAGTAGCCTCATATTATCTGAGAAGGGTAATATTTTGTTGTTATTTTTATTTAGAACGATTCTAAGTTAAGGAGGTTTTAAGCCGGAATCAAAGCTTATATAGAATAAATCTAAATTAAAATGGAGGCCGCCATGGGAGAGTTTTTGAAGAGCGAATGCTAAATATTTGCTTTTACTGATGCCGTGGTGAGACTAACGCCATGACCTGACCAAGCACATTTTTGCTAATGTTGAAGACTTTCTCCTGATGATTCATAGCAAGGAAGCGCAGTACCAACCGCAGTTCAGCTAACAGTTTAGGCGGGTTACTGATGAGGGTATCTTCTCGAACAACCTCATCCCAGTTGATAGAATGCTGAAATTTTACCCCGGCACGAGCCATTGATTTAAGATATACATTGGCCATTAAGCCATAGCCAATGGTTGTAGGGTGAAGTCCATCGAGGCTAAAAATACCGCCTTTATATAACTTCTTTTCATCATTTAGACGAATAAAATCAGTGGTTAATTGCACTTCACCTTCTTCGGAGACCAGATGAGATGTGCTCTCTTGATTTCTCAGGGCATCGGCCAATCCTTTAGGAAAATCACGGACCAGTTCGCCACCTAAACGCCGCCGAGCCATTCCGGCAACATTCTTGGCCATAGGCACTACATGCCACCCATTTTCCTTGGCTACTTCTTTGATGATAGAGTTATATTCATCCATAGTCAGATCAAGCTGAATGGCTTCATCTTTTGTAAGATGAGGATGTTTGTCGGGATGAAAGTCTTCATCCCAAATCCAGAATCGTGTGTAGTAGTCGAAATAACCAAGCCGCTTGCTTGAAAGATCAGAGTTCACTCCCCGAATCACCGGGGGAATTGTCACATATGGAAGTGTAGGAACAAATACTCTCTCTGCTTCAAGCTCTTGTACTTTTTGGGCCAGTTTTCTGTATTGAATTTCAAAATGTTCAGGTCGATAGACCGTGTGCGACCTATTTCCCGGAAAAACTTCAAGATCATCCTCTTGTGTCCAGATGAGTTTAAGATCTGTAACCGCTGCGATCATATTATTATGTCCGAGGCATACAATAAGATTCTCAATACCACCATCTCTGGCTAAATCTGTGGCATTATCAAACTGGGTTTGCTCTTGAAATTCTCCTTTTAGAGAAGGGTTTAGAACAAGCCGAGCCGTAGTAAACTTGGCATGCTCAGGAAGCATATTGAATACTGAAAATTGTTCACGGTTATCCCGGATATGCTCTCTGCTGTTTTGCTCATTTACTTTCCATGAATCACTGATATTGAAACCCCAGATAGATTGGTTATGATAGGGTTGGGTACGGGCTACAGAAAGATCTTTAAACCCGCCTTCCCAATATTTTTTTATCCGTTTTAAAGTCTTAATAGTGTGCCTCGCTGCAGACAAGGCCTCATTCCACTCAATTTCATCTCCAAATTCTTCTGAAAGTCCACGAACTAAAACCTCAAGATTCAAAGGAATTCCAGCCTGTGCAGTAAAACGGGGTTGATGAAAGGCTGGCTTAGGGTCAAAACATCGGTGAATGAAAGAAGGAAAATTCACATCCGTGCGGTAAATTCCCCCATTATTGAAGCCTTGAGAAAGACTGTCTCCAATAACTACCAGCTTATGTTTTGATTTTTTTTTATTCCAGAACATGATGTATTGCTATCAATTCTCCAAGGCAATTGAAGATAAATAAGTAGCAGTGGATTCAAAATGGTTTGTGTAATTCTGTTGAGCCTGTTCAATGAAGGTCTTCTCAATTGTCGAATTCTTTGGAAAGCGAGCTGAAATCGGTACAATGAATCAATATAGATCAATGGGAGACATCTTTTCACCGAAGAGAGATAAAATCTTGCCGGTGCTTTTTAATAGGGTTCATATTTAATTTATAAATACAGGCATGAGCTTTTGCCGCAACGGAGGAACCAAAAGTACAGCTTGCTGATACGTTCTGGGAGGATAGTGACAATCAAATTAATTCACGACTCCTCAAAAAACTCCCTATTTTGCTGACGAGATTAGTGGTAAAAAATTAAATCAAACCAAGTATGTCAAAAAAGAACCGATTAGAGCAATTCAGAGAAGAACGAGCAATTCAAAACGAAAAAGTGATGAATCTTGATCACCGTGGCATCAAGCGTTTTTTCAATATGGATACCAATACATATCGAGAGGGGGCGCTTCCCAAACAAACCAAGGAGTTGCTGGGGTTAGTGGCATCGGCCGTTCTGCGCTGCAATGATTGCATCGATTATCACCTGGAACAATGTGCCAAAACCGGATCCACCAAAGCTGAGATTGTGGATGCCTTGAATGTGGCGCTGATCGTAGGCGGAAGTATCGTGATTCCTCATTTGCGTCATGCCACGGAGACGTTGGAGTTTTTGGAGAAAGAGGGGAGTTTAAAGGTCGACTAAAAGAGAAATTTAGAGAACCTCAAAATATATTACCTTCTTGTAGATTAAGTTACAAAACGGAGGAAAAATGAGTGTAATGAGCATCCGAATTCCTGATGAGAAGAGAAAAAAGCTAAAAGTGATTGCTTCATTAGAAGGAAAAACAATGAGCGGCTTAGTCACAGAACTCATTGATGGGTATGTAAATGAAGCTACGGAACGGCTTCAAGCAAAATCCGAACTTGAGGAAATAATGGCAGCCAGCGAGAAAACATTTTCTGAATGGGAAAATGAAGAAGATGAGGTATATAATGACCTATGAAAGATGGGATGTTATACTTTTACCGTTTCCTTTCACGGATCTTTCTGCTGAGAAAAAATGACCTGCTTTAGTTATTTCACCTTATAACTACAATAAAGGAGATGATGTAGTAGTCATGTTCGTAACTAGTAATTTAGAAGCAGAACCCAAATTAGGCGATTATGCAATAAAAGAATGGAAAAAGGCAGGCTTCCCAAAACCATCTATGACAAGAATGAAATTTGCAACAATTGATAAGAATCTAATTATTATGAAGTTTGCAAAGCTAACGGGAACAGATATTAGCTCCATTAAAACAGAACTCAAAGAGTTTTTAGGTTTCTAAAAATGATAATGGATCTTTATTGATAAACTCAAACCCGAAGCTCATAATCTTATCTGAAGAAATTTGCTTTCCATCCTCACCACCAGCCAAAAATTCCGGTTTATTCAATCCAAGTTTACCTGCGATGGTTGTATAAACTTCCTTTTTAGTGGGGTGAACCGGTGCACAGATATTGAAAATTTCCCCGTGTAAGCCCTTTCTGATGATCATTTCAGTGGCTCGAATTACATCTTCCCGATGCACTAAATTTACGGGCGCATCACCGTCTTTGATACCTTTTCGGCCCGCCAGATATTTTGCCGGGTGTCTGTCTTTGCCATACAAGCCAGCAAGCCTAAGGATAACTGCATTCGGAATATGTTCTCTCAATACTCCCTCAGCAGCCAAAATAACATTTTTACTCTCAGTTTTGGGCTCCACATCATCTTCACTGACTTCACCATTTATATTTCCATAAGAAGAGGTGGAACTATACATGATAACCTGTGCGTTTCTTTGAGCCAGAACCTTGGCTAATTGTCCAATATTTGCTGGATATGAGGATCGATCCTCACCCCGACCGGGTGATATTGATATCAAAACCGTAGCAGTGTCGGGAATTCTGATCTTGGATGGAGAAGACACTGGTAGATCCAACTTGACCGCCTTAATAAGATGATCGCTTAGGTTCGAAAAATTTGAAGAAGAACGTGTGGTTCCGTAAACAATAGTGCCTTTATTTACGAGCTGATGGCCTAATTTTTTCCCAACCCAGCCGCAGCCAACTATTAATAAGGAATCATTTTTTTCTGAATTCATTGTATCTTAACCTCAATGGTTTTTATTGAGTAATCTTAGAGTAAACATAGATTAAAATCACGCATGGAACAATCTAAAACAGGCATTTTATTGGTAAATCTCGGTTCACCCGATAGTTATGAACCAGCAGACCTAAAAGTTTATCTACGCGAATTTTTGAGTGATAAAAGAGTTATCGATTTTCCCACACCTCTCCGTAAAGCACTTGTAGAAGGGATTATTCTGCCTATACGTCCCAAAGAATCTGCAGAGGCCTACGAGCTAATCTGGTGGGACGAAGGTTCCCCGCTTATAGTTATCACCCAGCAAGTTGTTGACAAATTGCAAAAGCGACTCGGGGAGCATGTACCGATCTCTATGGGGATGAGATATGGAAATCCTTCGATAGAAGCCGGTTTTGATGAGTTGATAGAGAAAAACCCTCATCTCGAGAAAGTATTTATGGTGCCGCTGTATCCACAATACGCCATGGCGACTACTGAGACCGTAATTGAAGAAGCCAAAAGAGTGTGGCTTGAGAAATATCCCCACCTTGAAATGGTGACAAAAGATGCTTTTTATGACGATCCACTTTATGTAAAAGCGTTGGGTGAAAGTATTCGCCCTTACATTGAAGACCACGATATCGATCATTTGATGTTTTCTTACCACGGAGTTCCAGAACGGCATATTAAAAAAAGGGATATAACCGGTGACCACTGCCTGAAATGTGAGGATTGTTGTAACGTAAATTCACCGGCGCATACGTTTTGTTATCGTCATCAGGATGTTAAAACCACCCAAAATGTGGCTAAATATCTGGACCTGGATAATAAAGACTTCAACTACAGTTTTGCATTTCAATCGAAATTGGGAATTGATCCCTGGTTAACTCCTGCTACCGATAACGAATTGGTGCGACTGGCAGAAGAGGAAGGGGTGAAAAAAGTGGCTGTCTGCTGCCCCGCTTTTATATCTGACTGTATTGAAACCTTAGAAGAGATCGGTATCCGCGGAAAAGAAGATTTTGTGGAAGCTGGCGGTGATGATCTTATACTTATTCCCTGTGTAAATGACAGTGATTTATGGATCGATGCCCTTGAAAACTGGTGTGCGCATATGCTTGAACCCAGGGAAGCGGTTGCATAATTATAAATCTCGGTGGTCATAGAGTTATTTCGAGATTTCAGTTTGAATATTAGAGATCGAATATTTTCAAAATACGCTTTTAAAGAGTTTGATAGCGTATTGAAATTTATAAAACACCAGTTCGGTTGGTTTGAAATCTCCCAATTCTAATCATGAAGTAGCATGAAGTTTATTTTTGTGTAAAGTCCGCTGAAGTTAGAACGCAATGAATATCTCCACATATCCGGCGGTACTTATAGCGTTCGTTTAATTAGGAACCAAATATTAATGGCCCAAAAAACGGAAGTTTATATTTTAGGTGGAGGAATTTCAGGTTTGGCTACCGCCTGGCATCTTCACAAAGCAGGGATTCCCTTTAAGCTCATTGAAAAACAGTCAGCGGTTGGTGGGGTTATTTCCTCTGAGGTGACTAAGAAATCTATACTCGACTTCGGCCCCAATTCCCTTCGTGATCGAGATGGTTCTATTCGTAACCTGGCCCAAGAGGTAGGAATAGAAGACGAGATCGTACAGATCTCAGAAGCTTTTAAAATCCGCTACATTGTTCGTGATCGAAAACTTCAAGCACTTACACCATCTCCGAAAACACTATTTACAACCAAGGTAATTTCAGGCAAGGGAAAGCTGAGGGCTTTGGCTGAACCTTTTATCTCCAAAGGCACATCAGAAGATGAAAGTGTAGGCGCATTTCTGGAACGGCGAATCGGCAAGGAAGCAGTTGAGTATTTAGTGGATCCGGTTTTTTCCGGGATCTATGCGGGAGATATTTACCAGATCAGCAAGAAAGAAATCCTTCCCAAATTAGTAGAAAACGAGCAACAATTTGGCTCCATTGTGATGGGAATGCTCCGATCCAAAAAAGAAAAATCAGATGTCAAGCCGATGGTTTTGACATTTAAAAAGGGAATTCAGCAACTGACCAATGCCATAGCTAAAAAAATTTCTGGCCAAATACTGCATGAAAAAGTGGTTAGCATTAAAAAGCAAAAGGACGGATTTGAAATACAAACTACAGAAGAAATACACCTGGCCAAAAAAGTAATTTCATGTCTGCCGGCTCACACATTGTCTTCTGTTTTGGAAGAATTTGATCCTGCACTTGCCAAAACACTTCAATCCATTGATTATGCACCCATGCTTTCCACTCAAGTTATTTTCAATTCAACAGATATCAATTTTTCCCAACCTGGCTTTGGATTCCTTATTCCCAGGAGAGAAAATATCCGCTTGTTGGGAGCCATATGGAAATCCAGCATTTTCCCTGAATTGAGCAAAGACGGATTTTTCCACTGCACACTGATGACCGGCGGAGCACACGACCGGGAAGTTCTATCAGAGGATATAGATAAAATCGAAAAGCAGATCATTGAAGAATTTTCTAAGCTACTTGAAACCAGCGTCAATCCTGAATTTGTGAAGTCGAAGCTCTGGGAAAAAGCCATTCCGCAGTTTCAGGTGGGTTATGAATCGGTTCGGGATAAAATAAAAGAAGCTGAAAGCGAGTATTCCGGATTTTATATCGGAGGAAATTTTAGGTGGGGTGTATCGGTGCCGGATTGTGTGAAGGGTGCAAAAGAACTAATCACAATATTTAAGCAATAGTCTGAATTATTAGTACGGATCTGTATCAGGCTTTACCCAGTTAGATTTTATCATACTCATGTAACCATTCTATAGATTCCAGAAACCGTATTTTTTAAAAATTGAGTATCTCTAACTCAATAAATACCTAAATCGGGGGATATGCTGTACATGAAAAAATTGCAATTTTAGAGTCAAATCTTAATAATAAATAAAAGAAAAAATGCGAATCATTCTGCTATCTTTACTTGCTATTTCTTTGATACTTGGAGCATGTTCAACAGTGCAAGAACAAATTGGAAAAGTTGCTCTTAAATTCATGACCAAAAAGGAAGCCAACCTTTCGAATATAGCCGTAATTGGGACCTATCAAACCAATGTAGCTGGACCTGATGTGGCTATTACAACTCTGGGTACGGAGGATTGGGAAGAGGGAGAAAACCTGGTTGGAGTTCAACTTGTGAAACCAGAAGGTGCGGTAGGAGTTATCGAATTAGATGGCACAGTAACTGTTGATGGCAAAGAGGCCAAGAGCTATGGTGGCGGAGCTTATTACGCTCGGTTTGAAGAAAACGATAAATCCTCAAAGACCATAAATATTGTAAGTTCAAATGGACAGGAAACTGAATTTTCGATAGCTCCTTCCCCAACACTTTCCATAAAAAGTGTAAACGGTGAAAACCAGGATATTGAAATAAATCTATCAGAGCCATTGGAATTGGAGCTGGAATACGATGCTCAAGCAGAAGGTAAACGGGTAGTTGTTTCAATGATCACGAATGCAGTTGGTGCGAAAGGGTTTGCAAATTTTCATTCAACAATCATTAATAACAATATAGTCATACCGGCAGAGGCATTTAAACATAAACATATTACCGGTGCAGGCCCCACTGGAAAAGATGTTACAAATTGGGTCACAGGGAGCAATCATCTTCAGGTGAGTTTGGTTGAAACCGACCGATCAGATAATGGAGGCCCATTTCCATATTTCAAAAAAGAAAGCAAATCTTTTGATACCATACCCGTAAGCGTTACAGGCCAAATAGATGGTCGAAGCTGGGTAAGGGTAAAAGGCGAATCTAAAGAAGCTTCAGGGAATTTTAGGTATTCAGCACAATCCTCCAATGCGTGGTATGCAAGGCCACTGGATACCAACATCAAAAGGATAGGCGTTTCCTCGCTGAGTGTTTCCGGAACATTATACAAGCAGGAAGTGGAGACTTCAGAACGAGAAAATTATTTAACAGGATACAGGGAGATCATTACGACAACAACGACTTTTGAGTTTCCTGAGTTAGATGACGAATATTGGGATCAGTTCCTGGAGAATATTTATAGTGATCTGGAAGAAATATTTTTTTCTGACTTTGAGGCCACTATTGTGAATGTTGATAGAATTACAGCGAATCCAATATATGATGAGTTTTATACACCGGAAGATGAAAATACAAAAGAATATATAGCTAAAAATCTACGTGATACTAAACGATTAATACCTACAAAGCTTGGAGAAATCATAGCAGACAGATCAACTTCATTGATAGCAGATAATTCGACATCCGCCAAGTTATTAAGGGATATGAATATGGATGCATTCATGGATGTTATAATAAATTATCAGGTTGCGGGTGGCGAAGATGATGCCATTGTATTATTGCCAAACGTGAGTTATCGAGTAGTTGGCCAAAATCAAGGTTTTGATGGGACTACCAATGTTTGGTTTTCCGGAAACATTCAGGGACCCGGTGTACCATTTAGTGAAACTGAATTTTCGGATCTGAATGCTCTAAACAGAATTGGCCAAAAAGAGATCATTACTAAACTTATTAAAGAAAGCCTCCTCGAGCTATCAAAAGAACAAGTGAAATATGGTTATCAAAAAATATGGGGTCAGGCTTTATCGGAGTAATCAGTAAATAGCAAAAAGAATAAAAGAATGATTTAGCAACCTTATAAAAAAGCGTTGGCCGGTTGTGAGGGTATGATTAGTGAAAATACCTTCTCAAATAAATTCAGGGTTTATTTAATTTTGCTTTCCCACTGCCAAAACCGATATTCGGTCACACTTTCATTAAGTAAGCTGAATGACTAAAGACTCTCAAAAAGGTAAAGGATTATTCGCATGGGCGTTATACGACTGGGCCAATTCTGCTTATTTCGTAATGATACAAACTTTTGTGTTTGCCGCTTATTTCTCACAATCTATTGCTGAGAATGAAACCACCGGAACGGCTCTTTGGGGAAATATGATAGGACTGGCAGGTTTTATCATCGCTATTTCTGCTCCATTTTTAGGTTCAGTAGCGGATGAAGGTGGACGTCGAAAACCCTGGATCGGTTTTTTTACAGCCATGTGTGTTTTTGGTTGTGGTATGTTATGGTTTGCTGAACCAAGTACCGATTTTATCTGGTTTGCGCTTATTATGGCCTTTATTGCCACATTGGGAGCTGAACTTTCTTTCATTTTTTATAACGCCATGCTTCCTGACCTGACGACGAGTCTTACTATTGGAAAATGGTCGGGTTGGGGATGGGCTATGGGCTATGCCGGTGGACTTTTTTGTTTGATCATCGGTTATTTCGGATTTGTAGAATACGGCTCTGAGTGGTTTGGGCTGAATGAAGACTCCCTCCAAAACGTACGAATTACCTTTTTACTTACTGCCGTTTGGTATGTGGTATTCAGCCTCCCAATGTTTTTTAAAACCCCGGATGTTCCTTCCAAAAACAAAAAAATCAAACAGGCTGTAGCTGACGGGATGAAAGAGTTAAAAAAGGGCATTTCATACTTGAAGGAAGAACCCAACATTTGGAAGTTTTTGTTAGCCCGAATTTTTTATAATGATGGGTTAGCTACGATCTTTGCAATGGGAGGCGTGTATGCAGCAGGTACATTTGGTTTTGATACGGGGCAAATTTTTATGTTTGGAATCGCGCTCAACATAACCGCAGGTGTGGGTGCGTTTGGTTTTGCATGGCTGGATGATAAAACCGGAAGCAAACAGACTATCGTATGGTCTCTTATAGGCTTGATAATACCTGTTACAGCCGTACTATTTGTTGAATCTGAGGCTTGGTTTTGGACTTGGGGCTTACTGTTAGGGATCTTTGTAGGGCCGGTACAGGCATCAAGCAGAACATTTATGGGAAGATTGGCTCCGCAAGATAAACGAAATCAAATGTATGGGCTTTTTGCATTGTCCGGTAAACTTACTACTTTTGCGGGCCCTATAATGGTTGGCTGGATCACTCTGCTGATGGGAAATCAGCGTTGGGGGATGAGCGCTATTTTATTATTGTTGATTATAGGCCTTGGAATGATGTTTTCCGTACAAGAAATTAAGGGAACAGATAAAGAAAAAGTGCCTTTAACACAGTGATAAAGAAAACCATATATTTAGTTACTTATTTATTAAATTAACGCAGATTTAATACTGTTAAGTAACACAGTTTCAATTAAAAGCGGGTATCAAACGAAAGTTGATACCACAAACATTAACTAAATTACAGGAGTACATCATATGAGTAGAATGGACGATATCAACAACGTAGTAGAAGATCTGCAAGTTGACATGGAAAAGTTTTACGAGAAAGGGAATAAAGCAGCAGGCACCCGGGCTCGTAAGCATCTAATGACCCTTAAGAACCTTGCACACGAAATTCGTCAGGAAATTCAGGCTAAGAAAAACGCTATGTAATTTTCGATTCTATTACGGATTTTATAAAGCCACCTTTGTGTGGCTTTTTTTAATTTTCAGATATTCTTAAGATCAATGAAATATTGTAGATGAATACAGAACCCTCAAAAAGAATTCATAAAAATGCTATTAAAGCCTGGACCGTACATGCACTTTTGTATGGGCTATTTTGGTTTGTTCCGGTTGGTTTTTATACGGCCATAGCTATTGACATCAATTCAGATACAGGGCTTACCTGGTATCATGGCATTGACTGGGTGCTATTCTCTTCCTTATTCATAATTGCTCTGTTTTTATATCTATTGATTGGATTGCTATTTCCAAAACTGCGGTGGCAACGCTGGAAATACGATGTTTCTGAAAATGAAATTGATATGCTTCGGGGCATTGTTATTACAAAAAGAACACTGGTTCCCATTAACCGTGTTCAGCATGTGGATACCCGACAAGGTCCGGTTTACAGAAAATTCGGACTTTCCTCTGTAACCATATCTACCGCTGCAACTACGCATGAAATACCAGCCCTGGATGATGAAACAGCAACCGAGGTTCGGGATACGATCTCAAATCTTGTCAGAAAGGTAAAAGGGGATGTCTGAATTTAAGCGTCAACATCCGGTAGCTGCCATAAGCAGGGTTATTGATGTCATAAAACAGAATTTTATCACCATCCTGATCGTGTTGTTTATTGGTACTTCTAACTCTGAAGGCTATTTCCTTTACTTTATTTTAGGAGGTTTGGCTGTGGCTCTTATAGGAGGTGTTTTTGGCTGGTGGGTTTTTCGGTATAGAGTATATGAGGACGAATTTCAGATCATTAAAGGCGTTATCGTTAAAAATAAAGTATATATGTCGAAAGACCGCATTCAGGTCATCGATATAACGGAAGGCCTGCTTCAGCGTATGTTTGGCTTGGTGCAGGTAGAAGTTAAAACAGCAGGCGGAGGCACTGAAACCGCGACTATAAGTGCAATTTCCAGAGAGGAGGCAGAAGCATTAAGAAAAGAATTACGAAATAAGAATAGGGATGATTCACCAGCGGGGAATGATGCCGAAGAATCAGAAATAGAAGAAGAGGAGGTGATCCTAAAAAGCTGGAAGCTTTCAAAAAAAGATCTGGTTGCAGCTGCGTTTACCTCCGGCAATTTCGGCTTGATTGCATCTATTTTAGGGGCAATATCTGGGCAGTTAGATGAATTTATAAATGAAGAAACAATAGATTATGTATATGAACTGCTGCCCGGATACAGTAATGTATCACTGATCATAGCGCTGGTATTAACAATAGTGATTATTTCCTGGACCCTTTCATTTCTTGGGGTCATATTTAATTACTCTGATTTCAAATTAGAAAAAACCAGCAAAGAGCTGATCATTACAACAGGATTAATTGAGAGAAAACATATCACGGTTCCTTTTGATCGTATACAAGCTACCCGTTTTGTAGAAGGGGTGATCCGACAGCCTTTTGGATATGGGATGGTTTATGTAGAAAGCGCTGGGTTCAATCAAACTCAACAGGGGCGTTCTATCGTGATTGCTCCATATATTTCGGCCACATATGTTCAGCAATTTTTGAATGATTTTATAGGAATTGAACATCAGCCCATTAAAAAAATGAGACCGGCAAAACGAGCTCTTTTCAGATATATTCGCAGGCCTGCCTACTTTTTAATTGTGGCGGTACCCTTTCTATGGTACCTCTTAGATTATGGCTGGCTATCTATTTCACTTATCCCATTGATGGCTTACTTAGGCTGGTTGAGATATAAGGATGCATTCGCTTCATTTGATCAAAACTTACTTAAAATGCGTTATCGAATTCTATCTCGAACCACCGCATTTATCAAAAGAAATAGGATTCAGCATGTTCAATTAACCCAGAACCCGTTCCAGGTTCGAAAAGATCTTCAAAGTTTAAATGCCATGGCGGCTTCTGGTGCGGGTGGCATGAATTTTGAAATTCCTGATATTGATCATGAAGATGCTTTCAAGGTCTATCAGTGGGTTATAAATGGCATTTCTGACACCGAAAATGAAATGGAGAATGACCATTTAAAAAATACCGCTGAACAGTAAATTTACCGTGACGCAACTGGTTTTTATTAATTTGTAATCCTTAATTTTATTCAGTTCATTCTGGGAGCGAATAATCGCTAAGACACAAATAAAAATTAAGAGGTACAAAGAATGAATAAGTTATTATTAACGGTGGTTCTATTCATGGGTTTATTGGTTTCGGGATGTTATCATGCCACGGTGGAAACGGGTAAGCCTGCGTCTGATCAGGTAATCGAAGAGCCTTTTGCACTAAGTTTTGTATATGGTCTTATTCCTCCTGCAACGGTAGATGTAGAAAATGAATGTGCAAATGGTGTAGCTAAAGTGGAAACACAAATAAGTTTTGTAAATGGGTTAGTTAGCTCATTGACAGCGGGCTTATTTACCCCAATGAGCATTAAAGTTACATGTGCAGAAGCAAGCGGTATGAGCGAAAATTCAGATTCTGATTTAAATACCAAATTATCACTTTCCAGGCAGGCAACAGATACACAAGCCAAAAGCCTTTTTATGAAGGCTGCGGACTTAGCTGTGGAAAATGGCAAGGCAGTTTATATTACTTTTGAATAGGAATGTTAGAATCTAAACTTTGATTTAAAGCCATTCTAAATTCAATTTAGGATGGCTTTTCTTTTACCAGATATGCTATTTATTTAGGCTAAAAGTTATTTGAAAGACAGACCATTTTCCTTCCTGATAAACATTTAGAGCACCATGAATTCGTTTAACCAGAATTTGAATAAGTGTCATACCAAGGGAATCAGAAGACTTAATATCAAAGTCGTCATCCAGTTTATTTCCATCACTTTTGATGAGCATTTGCAACTGATCGCTTGACTCAAGTTCATCTAATGAGATTCGTAAAGAACCGGATTTTTGTCCATTAAAAGCATGCTTAAAAGCATTATTAATCAGTTCATTGATAATGAGGCCAATTGGGATTGCGTCGTTAATGCTAACGCTGACAGGAATAACATCAAGTTGAATATCAATTGATTGCTTGTCAGAGTGATAGGTCTTTTTGATCTCATTAGCTAATTCAGATATATAATTATCCAGCGATGTATCTGACAAATTTGTTGATTTATATAGCTTTTCATGTACTTTAGCTATGGATTTTATCCGCAGCTGACTGGCGCTCAGAATCTCTTGCACAGGCTCAGGCATTCCGTCTTTTTGGAGTTCGAGCAGGCTGGAAATGATGGAAAGGTTATTTTTTACACGATGGTGAATTTCCTGAAGTAACAATTCTTTTTCTTCCAGGGACTTCTTGATTTTCTGTTCCTGTTCTTTCCGAACTGAAATATCTCGCACCGTTCCTACAATAGCTTCAGGTTCTCCTTGTTGGTTTCGTACGATATTTCGTGTACTGCTTACCCAAACCCAATTGCCTTCCACATCTTTTAATCTGTATTCAAGAGCAGGTAAGTGATCTTTTTCATCAATGTTATCATACTGATCTACTACACCCTGTATTTCATCTTTATCATCAGGATGCATCTTAGAAAGGATAAAGTCCATACCACCAGCCATAAATGTTTCGATATCATATCCTAACATACTTTGCAAAGCAGGGCTTACATACTCATAATTTTTTGTTTTGAGATTCACTTTGAATAGAATATCCTGAGAATTATTTATTACGTTTCGAAACTTATTTTCACTTTCACGAATGGTTTGCGTCCAGATTTTTGTACTGACATAAAACCGACGGGTTAGCCACAATCCAATACCGATGATGATGAGTCCTAAAATGATTGTAGTCCATTTCACCCCGGTATTAAGCATTCGTGCCATGCGGTCCATGGAATCAGAAAAACGCAGCTCTAAATCAGTCAGCTCATGATCCAGGTGGTTAAGTTTCCGCATCCATTCTGTTTTCTGCAGTGTACTGACCTCTTCATTTTGAATTTGAAAATGGATCGTATCCGCAAATGCTACTAAAGTGTCAATTTCATAATCGGCCGACTCCCATATTTGAATAGCCTCTTTGACCGGACCGTAATCATGAAACCAGTCAAAGATTTGAATCATATGAGGAATATCCTCAGGATGATTTAAACCCTTCTTGAATCCTTGAAAGACAATTTCGTAGTTATAGTCTTCTTTATTTAATTCTTCTCTTGCCGTCCGGTCACCCATGATGATTCGAAGAGCGCTTTTGAAGTTTCTGAAATCACTTTCATCCTCAGATATGATATACTGACTTAAGTGAATGACCGATTCTTTTTGTGCTTTGGTCCAGTGGCCCTCGCCACCAACATAGCCCCGAATACCGGATGTAAAATTAACGGCAAGCGTTACACTTAAGATTAAAAGAACTGCACAAGTAGTCCCGAACATGAACAACCCGATCATTTTCCGATCGACATCTAAAGCATTTTTTTCAAACCGGTTTTTCATGGTTCTCTAAGGATGCACTATTTGCTTTCCAACCATTTTAAAGACAACTGATAAACAATTATTAACTTAGTGAAAATTTGATATTATCGCATTAGCTTTTTGTATTTGATGCGATGAGGTTGGTCATCAGTAATACCAAGACGTTGCTTTTTATTTTCCTCATATTCTTCAAAATTTCCTTCAAACCAATAAACCTGACTGTTTCCTTCAAAAGCTAAAATGTGAGTTGCAACGCGATCCAGAAACCAGCGATCATGAGATATAACAACGGCGCATCCAGCAAAATTCAATAAAGCTTCTTCAAGTGCCCGTAGGGTATTTACATCCAGGTCGTTTGTGGGCTCATCAAGAAGCAGCACATTTGCACCTTCTTTTAGCATTTTAGCCAAATGTACGCGGTTACGCTCACCGCCGGAAAGTTCTGTTACTTTCTTTTGTTGATCACTTCCACTGAAATTGAATCGGGCAACATAAGCTCTTGAGTTCACTTCCCGGTTACCCAGCTTGATGATATCGTGTCCACCGGAGATTTCTTCCCAAATCGTTTTTTTTGGATCAAGGGGCCGTTTTTGATTGATATAACCTAATTCCACAGTATCACCTAAGCTAAAGGAACCATTATCTGGTTCTTCTTCGCCAGTGATCATTTTAAAAAGTGTAGTTTTACCTGCACCGTTTGGTCCAATAACCCCTACAATACCACCCGGAGGAAGTCGGAAATTCATGTTTTCTATGAGCAATCGATCATCAAATCCTTTACTTACCTGCTCAGCAACTATTACCTTATCGCCAAGTCGGGGGCCCGCAGGAATGAAGATCTCCATATCATCCCGGCGCTTTTCATGCTCTTCCGATAACATTTCCTCATACTTGTTGATGCGTGCTTTGCTTTTAGCTCTCCGGCCTTTGGGGTTTTGTTGTATCCACTCCAACTCCTGCTTCAGGGTTTTTTGTCGCTTGGATTCTTCTTTTTCTTCCTGTTCCAGTCGCTTGGATTTTTGTTCGAGCCATGAGCTATAGTTTCCTTCAAAAGGAATTCCTTCTCCACGGTCCAGTTCCAGTATCCATCCGGCTACATTGTCAAGGAAATAGCGATCGTGAGTTACGGCAATTACCGTTCCTTCATAGCGATCCAGATGTTGTTCCAGCCAAAGTACAGATTCAGCATCTAAGTGGTTAGTAGGCTCATCCAAAAGCAACACATCCGGTTTCTTAAGCAGTAGACGACATAGAGCCACACGACGCGCTTCTCCACCAGAAAGTACTTCTACAGAAGTATCACCCGGGGGACAGCGAAGAGCATCCATGGCCTGTTCTAACTTACTATCGATATTCCAGGCGTCGATTTGATCGATCCGTTCCTGAAGCTTGGATTGTTTCTCAATAAGCTTGTCGAAATCAGCATCAGGATCACTGAAAGCAGCATTTATAGATTCATATTCATTTAAAAGATCCATGGTCTCCTGAACCCCTTCTTCAACGATCTCTTTTACTGTTTTGCTAGGATCCAGTTTGGGCTCCTGAGAGAGATATCCAAAAGTGATCCCTTTTTGAATACTTATATCTCCTTGGTATTCCTGGTCTTCGCCCGCAATAATTCGTAATAGTGTTGATTTCCCGGCACCATTAAGTCCAAGTACGCCAATTTTAGCTCCATAGAAAAAGGAGAGATAAATATCCTTTAATACGGTTTTGTTGGGTTTATAGATCTTGGAAACACCAACCATCGAAAATATGATCTTATTGTCGCTCACTGTATCAGAATCTGTTAATTAGTATTGAAATGAGATCGGCTTTGAAGGTACGAAACACTTGCTGATTTACAGAAAAGATTTTTAAAAGTATGCGCTGAGAACTAATACCAGCCAAAGGCATTTTGCATACGTTTTCTTCTAAAAATTGATCTATCCAAGTGCTACATCAAGAACCATCATCACGGTAAAACCGATCATTACGCCAAGAGTGGCAAGGTCTGCGTTTCCATGAAGCTGACTTTCAGGGATAAGTTCTTCCACCACAACATAGATCATTGC
>JAVLBT010000129.1:0-8603 GCA_031580945.1 Gracilimonas sp. | reverse complement strand
ACTGCACCTGTTCTTGCTTTCTTGGTCAAACTCAATAGGTTTTCAAGTATTTTCTATGTTGCCTTTTAAAAAAAATATTTCAAATGATTGTATTACGACTAACTTGGAAAGAACGGAACTCCCCACCTCCTTACCGACCAAAACGAAGATATCTGATCACTCCAAAATCTATAGTTATTTACGTTAATAAAGCTTCTGAAAGTTCCTAACCCGGGTTAAAAGTCCATACCATTTATTTACAAGAAAGAATTTTTTTTTCTTTTCTCTCATTCCCCGTTACCGTTTTTATAAAAAAGGATTCTGGCCTCCTTAATCTACTAATGAATTATCCATCATACCTGTTTCAAGGTCATATGAACTTCCCGGTTGGGTATTTTCAATGATGTCCTTAGGATCATTGTTTTCATCTACAATTACAACACGCGGTTTGTGATCTTTTGCTTCTTCCGGGGTCATTTCTGCATAGCTGATCACGATGATGCGGTCTCCCACTTGTGTCAGCCGTGCTGCGGCTCCGTTTAAACAACAAACCCTACTTCCTCGCTCTCCTGGAATTGTATAGGTTTCTAAGCGAGCTCCGTTGGTGATATTCAATACCTGCACTTTTTCGTAAGGGAGAAGATTCGCTGCATCCAGTAAATCCTGGTCGATGGTGATGCTGCCTTCGTACATCAGGTTGGCTTCGGTTACGGCCATTTGGTGCAGTTTAGATTTAAACATCGTGATCTTCATAAGTCTCGCTCAGAGGTCTAAAATTAAGTTATCAATCAGACGGGTTTTCCCTAAGTAAACCGCGCCGGCTAAGATATATTGAGTACCGGCTTCAAGCTTTTCCACCGGTACCATTGTTTTCATGGAAAACACACTAAGATAATCATTTTTGAAGCCTTTCGCTTCCAATTCATCCTGTTGATGTCGTAACAACAATTTCGGTTCCATCACTCCGTCTGTAATCTGCTTTTCCACATACTTCAAAGCTCTGTAAAGGCTTGGAGCGATCTTCCTTTCTTTATCACTTAAATAAGCATTGCGGCTACTTAAGGCTAATCCATCATTAGCTCTGGCTATAGGTGCCGCAATCAGTTCTATATCGTGATTAAATTCATGCACCATTTGTTTTAGGATCTGAAACTGCTGTATATCTTTCTGCCCAAAAATGGCAACATCAGGCTCAATGATGTTGAAAAATTTATTCACTACCAACACAATGCCTTCAAAAAACCCGGGCCTGCTCCCACCATCCATATGCTCATTCAGTGTATCTATTTCAATTTGGAAGTATTTTTTACCTGAACCATACATTACCTTGTTATTTGGCGTAAATACCAGCGATACGCCTTCCTTCTCACAAGCATCCAAATCTTGCTGCATCTGCCGGGGATAATCATCAAAGTCCTCATTTGGACCAAATTGTTCCGGGTTCACGTAGATTGATACTATAACTTGATCTGCCTTTTGCTTAGCAAGCCTGATCAATGAAAGATGTCCGTCATGCAGGGCACCCATAGTTGGGACAAAAGCAATTGAATGCCCATTCTTTTTTAAAGCTGAAATTTCCTTCCTGATCTCCTCAATGGAAGTGCACTGTTTCATTGATCAATTATCTTAATTCTAAAGGGCGCTAAAAGTACGGATTTATTTGAACAAGATAACATCTCTGTTTAATAAAAGAGATTCTGACTCCTCACCTGTTTATCGATAGGGTATTTTACTATTTGCCTGATGCCCAAGCCAAACATTTTTGAATCGAAGAATAAGTTAAAACACCTTATTAGTCAGTCCTTAAACATCAATAATTATATAAACATATGGTGGTCAATAATTTATTAAATAATGTTTGTATTCCCGCTTCAGATATTACATTTTAATTAAAGCTACTCTTTTTAGTCTTTAGGTTAAGTTAGTATAAAATTGGAGATATGATGCGTTGTGAACGATGTTTGGCAAAAGATGGGGAAAAACACCCCTGTGGAGGTTTTGAAGTTGAACTTCAAGAAAAAACTACTGATGGAGATACTAAATTTCTTTGTCAACGTTGTATAGTCCGGGTACAAACTCAAGATGAATTTAATATGAGGCCTGAAAAAAACTTTTTTCAAAAAGCTTATCATATGATATTTCACTGAATCAGCTAAATGTATTTTTAATTACACATTTGCTTTTTGCTTTTCAGCCCGTTTTCGGTCGTTGTGATCCAAGTAGGTTTTACGAATTCTTAAGGCTTTGGGTGTCACCTCAAGCAGTTCATCATTATCTATGAATTCTATACATTGTTCGAGACTTAATTTACGTGCCTGACTGATTTTTACAGAATCTGCAGTTTGGGTGGCACGATGGTTGGTCAGGTTTTTCTTCTTCACCACATTCACCACCATATCATCGCTTCGCTTATTTTGTCCTACCACTTGTCCCATGTAAACAGGATCCCCTGGCTTTACGAAGAATTCTCCACGATCCTGAACACCTTCCAATGCATATCCGGTTACATCACCCTGTTCTAAAGCTATTAAAGCACCACGGGTTCTTCCTGGAATTTCTCCAGCAAACGGCTCATATCCATCAAATTGCTGATGCATGATTCCCGTTCCACGGGTTTCGGTCAGCATCTCTCCACGAAAACCGATCAGTCCCCGAGATGGAACTCGAAATTCGATCCGGTTATTTTCTCCTTCCTGACTCATGGATGTCATAATACCCTTACGTTTTTGAAGATTATCGATTACGCGGTTGCTGTAATCAGTCTGTACATCAACCACTACCTCTTCAACCGGCTCATGGGTTATTCCATCAACCTCTTTATACAAAACCTCAGGACGAGAAACAGCAAATTCATATCCTTCTCGGCGCATAGTCTCTATCAGTATAGCCATTTGTAGTTCGCCACGGCCTGAAACTTTGTACACATCCGGACTATCCGTGGGTTCAACGCGCATTGCTACATTTGTCCGTACTTCTTTATGCAAACGGTCTTTCAGCTGGTTGGATGTAACATAATCTCCTTCTTTACCTGCAAAAGGTGAATTATTTACCCGGAAATACATTGCAATGGTCGGTTTATCCAGATCCACATATTCCAATGGAGACATGTCTGTGGTATCTGTGAGTGTATCACCAACATTTACTTCTTCATACCCGGCAAGAGCTATTATGTCACCAGCTACAGCTGTTTCAACAGGTTCTCTTTGCAATCCATTAAATGTATACAATTTAGTAGCGCGGGCTTTTTCTCTTACCTTTCCCTTTCCATCCATTAATGCAACTTCCTGACCAACTTTGATGGTTCCCTGCTCAATTCTGCCTACGGCAATTCGACCCACATAATCATTCCAGTCGATACTGCTTACCAGCATTTTGAATTTAGCATCCGTGTTTTGCTCGGGAGCCGGAACGTGTTCAACAATTTTATCGAGCAATGGAGCCAGGTTTTCATCCTCATCTTCCAGGTTTTCTTTAGCAATTCCATTTACAGCAACGGCATATAAAACCGGAAAATCCAATTGGTCATTGGTTGCATCCAGCATTACAAAAAGGTCGAAGATCTCATCCAAAACTGCATCCGGACGCGCATCTTTTCGGTCAATTTTATTGATCACAACGATGGGCTGATAGCCTAAACTCAATGACTTTCTAAGCACAAATTTAGTCTGAGGAAGCGGTCCTTCAGCAGCATCAACCAGTAAAATAACTCCGTTTACCATTTTTAGAATACGTTCTACCTCCCCTCCAAAGTCAGCGTGACCCGGTGTATCCACAATATTAATTTTTGTGTCTTTCCACTTAACGGCTGTGTTTTTAGAACTGATCGTGATCCCGCGCTCTTTCTCAAGGTCGCCGGAATCCATAACTCTCTCTTCCACTTGTTGATTCTCTCTAAAGGTCCCGCTTTGTTTAAGGATCTGATCAACGAGTGTGGTTTTGCCATGATCTACGTGAGCGATGATGGCGATATTTCTTAAATCTTGTGACATTTAATTGGATGAAATAATGAAAATTATCAAGCCTTAAATATACGGTTTATTTGCTGATTTCCGTATTAATTAATTGAGAATAAATTTTGGATCAGATCCCACAAAGCCAAACATGCGATTGTGAAAATATTTTCGACATTTACATATAAAATTATGCATAATTACAAATATACTTATGAAAACTACCTTAAACATACCCGAAGATTTGATCGAAGAAGCAATGAAAGTCACCGGAGCAAAGACTAAAAGTCAGCTTATAAAGGACGCTCTGCAGAAGCAAATCAATCGCTCAAAACGCAAAAAGCTAATTGCATTGAAAGGCACGGTTGACTTAGATATTGATTTGGATATTCTAAGAGACCGTAAATAAACGATGTCCAGATATAAAGTTTTAGCTGATAGTTCCGTTTGGATCGATTACTTCAGTGTTGGAAATAACCCAGAGTTGGATTTTCTGATCGAAGAAGAGCTTGCTTGTATCAATGAGCTTATTCTGACCGAAATAGCACCGGTATTGATGAAACAAGGAGAAACAGATTTACTTGACGGCTTGCAAGCAATTGAAAAAATAGCTTTGGATATCGACTGGGAACTAATACGTCAGTATCAAATCCTGAATTTAGAGAACGGAATTAAAAAGTTTGGAATCCCCGACTTGATCATTCTTCAGCAGGTTATAGACGAAAAAATTTCCCTCTTTTCTTTTAACAACCATTTCCGATTGATGCAAAACCACCTACATTTCGACCTTTTTAATTCAGATCTATAAAAATGCTTATACCTATTCTATGGCTTACGCTGGGGCTCATTCTTCTCATCAAAGGAGCCGATTGGCTAGTTGACGGTGCTACGGCTCTCGCCAAAAAATTCAATGTTTCTGATTTGGCCATCGGCTTGACGATCGTGGCTTTTGGGACGTCTGCACCTGAACTGGTTGTCAACGTTATGGGAAGTATTGAGGGGCACCATGAAATCGTGTTTGCCAATATCATCGGGAGTAACAATTTCAATTTATTAGTCATCCTGGGAATCTCTGGCCTCATCACGCCTTTGGTTGTTCAATCCAGTACTGTTTGGAAAGAAATACCGCTTTCTCTGTTTGCAGCCGTGTTACTATTCATTCTTGCAAACGATTTTTGGTCGCCCGAAACCTTTACCCTCTCCCGCCTGGACGGGCTGGTTTTACTCCTTCTTTTTGCGGGATTTCTGTTCTATGTCTATAAGCAGCTTTCTTCAGATCCTTCTGAATCAAAACCCTCTGAAAAAGCTTATTCTCAATTAAAGATCTGGAGCTTCATCATTCTTGGGTTGGCCGGACTGGTGATTGGCGGTCGGTTCGTTGTAAATAATGCCATAGAAATTGCAACTATACTTGGAGTAAGTGAAAAGATCATTGGGTTGACGATCATTGCAGCGGGTACATCTTTGCCCGAACTCGCCACTTCTATTGTTGCAGCTATGCGTAAAAATGCAGATATCGCTGTGGGCAATATTATCGGCTCCAATATCTTCAATATCTTTCTGATACTTGGCCTGAGTTCGCTTGTGAACCCCGTTCATTATAATCCATCCTTCAATCTTGAGATGTATCTGCTTGTTGGTGGTACGCTGCTTTTGTTTGTTGGGATGTTCACCGGCCAAAAGAAAAAGCTGGATCGATGGGAAGCGGCCCTTTTACTGCTACTATTTTTGGGATATACGGGATATTTGATCGCTGGGCAGATTTGAACCGAAAATATCAAGATCATATACATTCCAACTTTCGGCTCAGCCTTGCAGGGTAACTTTTTGATTATGAACAGAATCGGGTCAATAATATCAACGTCAAAAATCGGTGAATCAAAATGATAAAATGGTTGTAAACATTTTATCACTTTATGTTGATTTAACCCTGCATTAAAGATTTGGTAATATTAAAATTCAATATTCTGGCATGAAAATATACTATCAAATACTTTTTCTTCTAATTACTTGTTTAATCATTCCTGATCGTATTGCATCTGCACAGGTAGATAAAAATGAAGTCGAAAAATCCATTGATCGTACTGAAATGCCTGCACCTGCACTTTCGTTGCTAAATCAATTTTGGAATGAGGATAAAAAAGTAGATTTTTATCGCCAATCTGACGGTGTAGAGATCAGCTATGAGGCAAAGCTGGACTGGAATGGTCATCAATACAGTATTGAATTCGACTCAAAAGGATTGCTACTGAACGTGGAGCAATTAATTGATTTCGAAGAGCTTTCCCCAACTTTGCAAAACACCATCACAGAAGAAATAAACAAACAGTATAGTAAATTCAGATTTACAAGGATACAGCGTCAATATTCAGCTTTAGAGGAAGATGATGACGAAGAGGTCCTGGAAGATGTGCTCGAAGAAGATCTTGACGATCTGAACATTCGTTTCGAAATTGAAGCAGATGCTCAAAATAAGGACGAGCTCGGTTCTTTTGAATTCCTGTTTGATGAAAATGGAACTTTTATTCAGAAACGTAGAATTGTAAGACGTTCACTGGATAATATTTGGTAATACATGAAATTTTTAAAATTCTGGGCACTGTTGGCAGTTATAATCCTGCTTCCGGTTAGCGCTTTTTCGCAACAAGCCGAATTTATTTGGAACCCTGAACTATCTTATTCCTGGAAATCTTCTGACCGATTGGGGTACAATACTAAACTTTCAATCTTTAACTCAGTCCCGGATTTCGCCAATAATAATGCGTTGGAATATTTAGAGTCTCAGTTTGTCTTTTCGTATGGTATTTCAACTCGAACTAAAATTGGTGGCGGATATTATTACCGCCTTGCAACTCCATTTATCGATGGTTATCAATATGAGCATCGGTTCCTTCAACAAGTCGGTTTTATATCCTATTTAGGGGACCGACGTGTGGCTCACCGCTTACGCCTGGAACAGCGGATTCGGTCAAGTTCCTTTCAAAACCGGCTTCGGTATCGCTTGAGTTATGATTTTCCACTGGAAGGAGAACAGCTTGACCCTGGTGAAAGGTACCTGATCTTAAAAGATGAAGTCATGACAGCCTTTAATAAAAACGAAGCCGATGCCGAAAATCGGGCCTCTGTTGGATTGGGATGGTACTTCAATTCAAAACAAAAATTTGAGCTGGGTTTTCAATACCGAACTCAGGATATTTTCAGTGAAGATGGAATTAGTCATCTTTTTCTCGTTAGCACTTCTTACTACTTGAACCGTTAAGCTTTAGCCCGAAGGCTGTCCCGAATTCTCGGGAGACGCTCGCAGGTTCTACATCTTTTTTAATTCCACAGCAACTTCGCAGCGTCCTAAGGTCCTGTTCCGATATTTCGGGATTGCGAAATGATGGTTGAAATAGACTCACTTCAATTCTACTTTACTTAAACATTTAAGACTCAAAAGATCATGGATCTAAAACTTACAGGCCAACGATTTGTAATTTGTGGCGCCTCAAGCGGCTTTGGTGAAGCTATTGCACGGCAACTATTACAAGAAGGCGCTTTTGTTGTTTTAGTGGCGCGTCGCGGAGAGCTTCTTCGCGATAAATTTTCTCATTTTAAAGAAGAGACGGAGATCATTGAAGGCAGCCTGATCTATGGCGAGACACTGGACAAGATCGAAGAATCTATTCGATCCAAAGAAACGCATGGGATTGTTTTTAACGCAGGAGGCCCACCAACGGGAATGCCACTCGAAACTAATATGGATGACTGGGATTCCGCATGGCGGCTTGTGATGCGTTGGAAAATTGATCTTGCATTACGCCTGGCACCCTATTTCAAACAAAATGAATATGGGCGTATGCTATTTATTGAAAGTCAGTCGGTAAAGCAACCCATACCGTCGCTGTCGCTCAGCAATAGCTTTCGTGCAGGAGTCGTAGGTTTCGCAAAATCACTTGCCTTGGAAATTGCAAAATCCGGTGTTACGGTAAATGTAATGGCACCAGGTTCTCATGAAACCCCGGCTATTGAACGAGTAATCCAAAAGAATAAAGCCTCGTTGAATATCAGTTTTAAAGAGGCGAAAGATAAGATGGAAGAGAATATTCCGGTTGGAAGAATGGGAAAAGCGGAAGAATTTGCTTCCCTGGCGTCGTGGTTACTTTCTCCTCATTCCAGCTATGTAACCGGTCAAACAATAAGTCACGATGGAGGAATTATTAAGGGTCTTTTTGGATAAAAAAAATAAGGAGCTTTTTACACGCTCTCTAATGCTCAGCCTTTGATATTATACTGTAAGCTATCACTTCATGAAAGTGACTTTTCCTGTGTACAGTTCATAGATAAAGCCCCTACAATCAACACGTCACCGTTATGCTTTAGTCCAGCGATAATCGGGCTTTCATCACGAATAAATTCAATGGTATTCACATCTTTGTTTTTTACTACTTCAGTGGCTCATTTTTTGTTACCCGTATTGCGGTTGCCTTATTAGTTGGGCGTTGAAGCTGATTAAAAGATGCAATAAGTAGTAATTAACCTGAATTCCCACCATTCACCGAACCATATCCCCATTCAACGATTGAGCTGTGGATTTGTAGCTGAGTGTTGATACCCTTGAGTCAACCAAAAGAAAGAACAATATGGCTCTTGAGAATCACTTAAAAGAATCTTCAGCTTTCGAGAATTCTTCTC
>JAVLBT010000128.1:0-8632 GCA_031580945.1 Gracilimonas sp. | reverse complement strand
GGAGAATACGGTATTCACATAAGGGGGGCGGCCTTGGAGACGCATGGTTTGAGCCATAATGTAAGAGGGGTTACCAAGAAAAGGTAGTTTTATAAAATAACTGGAAAAACGTTTTCCCAGATGGTTTACCAAACGAAAAATGGGATGAGGATTTAGAGATACATTCTGCAAACTTGTTTACCATGAAGATTTTTCTTCATTAATAAAAGATCAGGGATTAAGCCTTAGGATTTCCATTGCAGAGTAAGCCATACTGGAGTATTCGTATGATGTTCCCAAGCGCAATGGTTGGGATGAAGTGAATTATATCATGATGGATACGTATCCCCTAAGACCAAACGTCTTGCAGTCCTTATTAGAGCATTGTACTTCGATCAAGGTAAAACGCTTGTTCTTGTATTTGGCGGAACAACAACACTCCTATTTCAGACAACTAGATGTGTCTGATACAGATTTAGGTAAAGGAAAGAGGCAGATCATAAAGGGCGGGGTTTTGATTAATAAATATCAGATAGCAGTGTCTAAAGTTGAAAGGAAAGATCGATGAACGCACAGAATGATTAGAAGAACCAAAATGACACCCTTTCACCGGTGAACTAAAAACGGCTAAATTAGCGGGTTATATTTTATTTAAAAGCCTACTTTTAGAGGCTCAAAAGCGGATTTAAAGCATTACTGTTAATCGATTGGTCGCAGGTTCAAGTCCCTCCGGGCCCACTTTTTTTCACAATAAATATCTACACAAAAAGCCCTTTAATTAGGTTTAAAGAGCTTTTTTTATGCTTCAACGGCATTATGATGATCGATCAGAAGATTGATTCCAGTTTTACATTAAAAAGATGGAATTGAGCTAAATTTTCAATTCCGCTTTGGTAATCTATTATGAAGCTTCTCCTCAACTGGCAGGTTATTCCTCAATCATGGACTTAAAATTGTTTGTGTGGAATCTGATAGATTGGTAACGATAAAATTGAGGTTGTTTTTCAGCTCATCGTCCAACAGTTCTGCGAGATCAATTTCCAATTTTTCCTCAACAAGGGCCTCACAATTATCAACAGTAGGCAAATAGTGAGCTACCCCTAATTTTACTAAAGGGCCGCCTGCCTGATCTTCATAGATTACTTCATCCCAATTTACAACGAATAGATGCGGTGGACATCCTCCTTCCCCTCCTGAATAGGTCACTTCTATATGTAGATCCTTACTTTGGCGGCTCAAATCGTTAATCGTGAAGGGATGGGTAAACAAGCTATCCGAATAAGCTTCGGAGATTTCTGCAGCGGTACCCTTAACAAGAGCAATTTCAGACTCAGAATCAAAATCACCTGTTTCAAGTGAGCTGGTGCAGGAAACAACCACAGCTATCAGCAAAATCAATAATAAAGATAGGTTGGTAATTTTCATGTATTTCAATGTTTATAGATTATTGAAACGATATCTGTCAAAATAAAAATTTCTGTTCTTATGAATAAATGGATTCAAATTCTCCGATGTATTAATAATAGCACAGATATCAAATACTGTATTTGATCACAAACTAATCCACCCCGACCAAGCGAACTGTGGGTTTGTGAGCCGAAAAATACCCGACTCCATTTTCAATGTTTGTAGGGTGATTCACCGGTTCGTTGGCTAAGGAAGAGATGATACCACCTGATCTTTGTCGGGCTTCGAGAAAACGGTAGTATCCTTCACTAACATGGGTAATTACCACTATTGCTGAATCAACGGGTGAGGAAAATTCGAAAACATCATTGTTGGCAATAATGCCATTTTCAGCTGCACGGTCCGTTACGAGCTGTTCATATATCAAAAATCCCTGATCAGAGAAAAACAGGTCATTGTTTACAGAGTCGGCTTCAGAAGTATCAGGTGCAGTTAGTTGATAAGCGTGGACTACATAAAAATTATCTTCATCAGGATCTTTGATTTGGTAGGAGAAGTCGGTCAGAAAACTAACACTCGTATCTCTGCGGGTTATTTGTATAGAATCTACTTGTGCCTGGGGCATCAGCTTAGTCTCAGAAGTAATAGTTTCGGAAGAAGTGGAGTCAAAGACGGTTAGCTTTAAAGGTTGGTAATCATTAAAGGATTGAAGGCTGGTTCCGTAGAGTCCGCTGACATCAAAAAAAGAAGAAAGAGTATCTCGAAACCCTTCATATTCAAGTATAACCAAGGCATTATCTATTAAAAGCCGGTCAATGGCATCTTGTGAAAGGTCATTTGCATCTTCAGCGGATAGAGCTGAAAAACTATTGGATAATGTTATGAATAGTGTTTCAGACGGGCCAACCACGGATGCAACAGCAATTTTAGGTTCTGCAGGTTTAACGGATATAGGAAGGTTTTCTGCGGTGCAAGAATGTAGGAAGAGACATAGCAGGCCAATGGCCATTACCGGCAACATTCTTTCCCGGACTGTTAGGTTCATTAACAATTCAGGAATCTTGACCATATTATAAAATAATGAAGTTGGTTTTTTGCAGATCATATTTATTTCGAAGAGAAATTAAAGTTGTATGATATAGAGGGTATAAATCCAAATAATCCCTGTTGTACGTACTCGTAGGTGACTCCGTTATTTTGAATATCTACCCGGAAAGGTGCTGCGCGATTATAAAAATTATAGGCTCCTATATGCCATTCTCCGCCTATCCGGTCATTTCCTCTGGGTTTTAGAATAAAATTAATATCTAAACGATGAGTATTTCCAAGTTGTGTGCTGTTCCGATCACCATAAATTGGAATTAATTCAACTTGAGTGAGTGAAGCATTAGGCATTAAGAATTGTCCCGTTTGTGGTGTAAATCTTGCCCCTGACTGAAATGTCCAGACGGCAGAAAATGAAACTCTTTCGTTCAAATTGAACATGGAAACCAGCGTAGCAACATGCCTGCGATCAAATTTTGCCGGGTATGTATTCCCATCATTAAGTTGGTCAAAATTCCTGGATGTCTTAGATAAGGCATAGGAAACCCATCCGGTAAAAGAGCCTCGTTTTTTACGTATTAAAAACTCGATGCCATATGAATTGCCCTTTCCCGTGATCAGCTCTTGTTCAAAATTATCATTTAAAACCAGGTTCGCTCCTTCCCGGTACTCAATTAACTGGTCGAGGACTTTGTAATAGGTTTCCGCGGAAAAGCTAAACTGACTTGCCGGAAAGATCCTGTTATATCCCAGCGCAATTTGATGTGCTTTCTGAGGTTTTACATTCCTTGTGACCGGGTACCAAAGATCTGTTGGTAAAGCGATAGAAGAGGACGATACACGGTGCATATACTGCCGCATCAGGCTATAGCTTGTTTTGAAAGACTGGTGTTCATCTATTTTGTAACGAATGGATAATCTGGGTTCAGGACCGGAATATATTTTCCCCTGACTGCTGGTTAAAGAGTATCTGAGGCCATAATTTACTTTTAATCTTTTTGTCAGTTTACGTTCATTTCCTCCATAAACAGACCATTCCGTATTTTGAATTAGACCACCTTGGCTGTTTTCGATTAGCTCGGAAAGATCTCCGGAAGTGCTGATTACATTTGGACGAAAGAAATGAGTTACAGCCTGAGCTCCAAATATAAAGCTGTTATCGGGAGTCAGAAAATATTGCCAGTCTGCTTTCAATCCCACGTCTTGGATTTGAGAACGAATCAACAATGAGTTATCAATAAAATCTCCTGATATATCATAATTAAAGCGTGTTTGGTGCAGCGTCACATTAGAGAAAAGTTTCTGATTGTCATAAATATGGTTCCATCTGAGTGTAGAAGTAAAATTCCCAAGTCGGAATCCAAAATCCAGACCTTCGCTTACTTCAGAATCATTGGAGGCTTCGTCAAATGAAAGCACATCATCCCCATAATAGGAAGACAAATAGATGCGGTCTCTGTTACTGACCTTGTAGTTTAATTTGGCATTGAAATCATAAAAGTAGTAGGGCAGATCAGCGCCAAATAGCCCAAATAGACGGTCAATATAAGTTCGGCGGGCTGCAAGCATAAAGCTCATTTTGTCTTTAAGAATGGGCCCATCAACTGTTAAGCGGGAAGTTAATAATCCGATACCTCCACGGGCATTATATCGATTAAAGCTCCCATCGTTCATCCGGATATCCATAACTGAGGAAAGGCGACCTCCATGATCGGGGGTAAATCCTCCTTTGGTGATTTCCACATCTTTAATGGCATCGGAATTGAAAACCGAAAAAAATCCAAATAAATGACTCAAATTGTAAACTACGGCGTCATCTAAAATCACCAGGTTTTGGTCATCTGTTCCTCCGCGCACAAACATTCCAGTTGTACCTTCATTACCAGATGTTATACCGGGCATGAGCTGGGCAACCTTAATCAGGTCAGCTTCACCGGCCAGGGTTGGGATGTTCGTTATTTCCCGGGGCTTGATATTTACCGTACTCATTTTAGTTGAGTTTACCTGCTCTTGAAGTTCGAAATTAGTTGCAGATACATGTAGCTCTCCCAATTGACCAACCTGTTCAACTAAATAAAAATCGATGGTTTTATTTTTTTCTAAATTGATAAGTGTATCAATAGTCTCATATCCCAAATATGAAACGCTTAGCTTTACAGGGGAGCTATTTATGGTTAAAGAGTAAAAACCATACGCATTTGTAGCTGTGCCTTTTTCAAGTTCAGGAAGGTAAAGAGTGGCTCCAGGAAGTGCTTCTTGTTCACTGTTGTCGTAAATATGACCGCTAATGGTAATTTGAGCATGCAAATTAGCACAAAGCAGGAGGAACACAGTCATAAGAAGAATTTTTTGAGGGATCATTCGGCAACAAGTTTAAAATGAAACCCTAAATCAGCACCTCTGAAAAAAGTGAAAGCAGGTGTTCCGTCAATTTTTTGATATTGTACTCCCGGATTGGCAGTAAGTGAAACAGAGATATTCCGAATCACCTTAAATCGAATACCCAAAGACATTGTCATACCAAAGCTTGCCGCTTGTTTAGCAAAGAAAGAGAACGTTTGGGAGACCCTATTTACTTCATCGAATTGTATTTCCTCGGAAGTTAAGGAAGAGACCGGAATACCCACATTTATTAAAAAACCACCGAGTACAGAAAATTTAGCGTCAGGTTTGTGAATATAATTGTAGCCTGATCTTAGGAAAAAATATTCTCTTTCTGACGTTATCAGGGTGGTTACGCTCAGGGAATCCTGAAAATGGCCGGAGAGTTCGAATAGATCAGTAGTCAGGGTTGCAGTTTCAATACCGGCAATGAACTGATGGCTGGGACGATCCTTTAATTTGAAAATAAAATCTATAGCAAAGGCTTCTTTTGCTGTCGTGTTTAATTCGGATAAAACGGTCTTTTTCTGCGTACGGAAAAGGAATGGATCTTTCGTATTGGATATAAACTCTGAATAGGAAGAAAGATTATCATATCCATTTTGAGAAGGGAAACTCACTTCAATTGCATCAATTTTGAGTGCTTGAGCATGCAAACCTTTGTTAAAGGTGAGTAAGGTGAAAAGCACAAACAGTAATTTTCCGGAAATGGAAATGGGCCTAACCGAATCCATTAAAATCTTTGGATTATTTTTTATCCGGAAAAAGCGAAATTCAATAAGTGCAAAAAACTGCCCGGTATACATTGTGAAAAATGATTGAATAGATATATGATCATCCACAAAAATAGAGGTTAAATCTGCCATCAAAAATAAAATATAAGATCAATGGCTAATATCTAAGTAACCATTCATTTGCAAGAATAGCCACCCTAAATGCAGAGGCGGCTACTTGAAGCCTTGGAAAATTTAAAAGACGGTACTTTTTGCCGAGGATCCTCAAGCGTTCATTGTTCCTGTATTCAAACCCACTAAATGGAATATCAGGTTAAAATACCCAATAAACTTATCAGACAGACAGCTACTCAATGAAAAGAGTTACAAGTTATTTTTCGGTGAGCTAAAGGCACAGAAAATACGCTTGAATTTGTATGATTCTATGTCGTAAGCAGGTTCAGGTATTAATTAGGACTGCCTTCAGTAATTGCTAACAAAAATTCTTTAAAACTATCTGTGTCATATTTTGCCATTCCCTGATGTTTCATCACAATGTCACCCTTAGGAGAAATGACGTAGGTGGTTGGAACAACCGAGGCATCATACACTCGGGGTTTAGCGATCACAGAATAGACCGGAAATGTAAATTCTTTTCGTTTTACGAAATTCCAGGCTTTTTGTGGATCCTGATCTAAGGAAGCCATCACAAATTCGATATTTTCGTTGTCTTTTAGGTCATCGTGTAAACTCTGAATATTGGGCATTTCAGCAATACAAGGCGGACACCAGGTAGCCCAAAAATTTATGAAAACGGTTTTGCCTTTAAATTCTTCCAGGGAAGTTTCCTCGCCGTTTATGGTAAGCAACGGCATGTTGTAATCAGCTTTGCTTCCATGCACCACAGATTCACTGGTATCAGGCTGCAGGATACCAGTATAGAGCAGCACAGACTGCAGTTTGCCGATTACTTCTGTATGATACCCGGTGGCATACAATCCCGCCCCGATCATGAAAATAACACTCCACTGGATGAGTTCTTTTTTGAGCGAGGACTTTTTAGATTTGGAGTTTGATTTTTTGGCGTTCATGGAAAGAAGATAGTCCCAAAAGTTATAAAATGGTGAGCTTGTTATAACAGCCAGTTGGAAATGCTAAACAGAATAAAGGCTCACGATACTCAAGAAAACTAAACCGAATACTTCATCAAATAAAACTCGCGATCTCTTCCAAAGGTTTTTTCGAAATATCAGGCACTTTGACCCCATCTGCAGGGTAGCCAACGACCAACAATAAAAAGGGTTTTTCATGAGAAGGGCGCTCCATGATTTCATTCAAAAACCCCATGGGACTGGGAGTATGTGTCAGCGTAGCCAAACCCGCATTATGCAGTGCAGTGATAAGCATGCCTGTTGCAATTCCTACAGATTCTTTCACATAATAATGCTTTTCTTTTTCCCCGTCTTCATCAAACGAATAATTTTGTGCGAAGATACCGATCAGGTAGGGTGCTTTTTCGAGAAAGGGTTTTTTTTCGTCGGTACCAAAAGGCTGCAGGTCTTCCAGCCAATTTTCTGGAGCCCGACGATGGTAGAATTCATATTCTTCTTTTTCAGCCTCAATACGAATGTTCTTCTTTACGTCAGGGTCGCTCACAACCACGAAATGCCAGGGTTGTTTGTTAGCACCATTGGGGGCTGTTCCGGCGGCTAATAGACATTTTTCGATAATTTCTCTAGGAACTTCCCGATTTGAAAAATCCCGCACGGTGCGACGTTTTTTCACTAACTCATAAAATTCCTCAGCCCGTTTTCTCATTTCTTCAACGGGGCGTTCTTCGTATTCGGTGTGGGGAATAAACTTGGCTTGGGGCATGAGATAGTATAGGGTTTTTATCTTTGGCTTGTCCCAAAAGTAACAAAAGGTCAGGGCAGAAAAAATTAGCTATTGTTGACCACAATTCACGAAAACAAATCAAAACATTATAAGTTGGGTGTTTAGTAGCTATTATGGTGAATGGTCATAAAAGATTGGATCTAATTGTGTTTTCTGTATATATCGCAGCCTGAGATAACACTTTCCTGCTCATCATAAATGTCACTATGGTATCATGTTTTTTGCCTTTCATTGCTGTTGCATTACATATCGACCAGTATAATTATGTGTACATTTCTTGTTAGGATGAATTTTTATATCTTGATGTAAGCGCTTACAAACTTATCTCAACTATTGGATTCATTATGATGATTGCTTTTATTCGCTTTTTCAGACTCCTGCTTATTTGGCTTCTTTTAAGTTCTGCGGCAGTTTGGGCGCAGTCCGAAAAATCCTCAGAGTTATCTGATCCACCCGTTTACATTGCCTTTCACTGGCATATGCATCAGCCAATTTACTGGCCTTACGAGAGTGTGGTGGAAACCGAAGCACGCGGGGCTTACAGCTTTTCGCTTCAGGAAGTACACACTTCCCGATCAGGCCCTTACACTTCATGGCCAGCGAATGCGGTGCAAGCTGGTATTGATGCTGGATTTCCTAATTTTGGCGCGCAAGTCAGCTTTTCAGGCTCTCTGATTGAGAATCTGGAGGCAGCAAATCAGGCTGGCTGGGGCTTCAATAACTGGACAGCACCATGGAATGAGGTCATAACCCAAACCACCGCGGAAGGAAACGCTCGTTTGGAAATGACTGGCTTTGGATATCACCATCCTCTGATGCCGCTAATAGGACCTGAAAGCATTCAGCGGCAAGTGCAGTGGCATAAGGAAATTTTAGGTGAATACTTTGAAGGCGAATACAGCAAGGGCGTATTTCCACCAGAAACGGCATTTTCACCCCGCATCATCCCTCCATTAGTTGAAGAAGGCTTTGAGTGGGTACTGGTTGATAATCTTCATTTTGAACGGGCGGCGGCTGGAGCACCGCTGGGCGATCAGACTGGCGTAAAAAGGCCGAATCGCGCCGACGTACGTAACCCAAATCCAGGCGACTGGAATCAACTGAATGGCCTTTGGGCTCCAACACCGGTTTCTATGCAGTGGGCTCATCAGCCGCATTATGTGTCCTATACCGATCCGGAAACCGGTGAAATTAGCAAAATGATTGCCGTG
>JAVLBT010000127.1:0-8643 GCA_031580945.1 Gracilimonas sp. | reverse complement strand
TGAGTTTACCGTTCCGAGGGTCCCGATGACTCCGATATTTTTGTGGCCCGAATGCAAAATGGCAGTCTTGGTTCCGGCAGTGATCACATCCAGAACGGGAATATTGCCAGCAGCCTGAATGATCTCTTCCTTTGCCGAGGCCGACACCGTGTTACAAGCGATAAGGATCATCTTTACCCCCCGTTTTAGTAAAAAATTTGTAATCTGCAGTGCATAGGCCCGAACGGTTTTTTCGGATTTTATACCGTAGGGAACCCGGGCAGTATCGCCAAAATAAATAATGTCTTCATTGGGAAGAGCCTCTATCACGGCTTTGGCCACGGTAAGCCCGCCAATACCGGAGTCGAAAATGCCAATGGGTGCGTTCTTTAAATCTTGCAATTCGTTACTATTGAAATGGTTTTTCTTAGAGCTATAAACTACTTAATGTCTCGTCATTCCTGCGAAGGCAGGAATCTGAGTAATTGTGTCTTATCAATTCCTTGATTAGAAAAACATCAAGATTCCGGGCATTCGCCACGAAATGACTTCGAAATCTTTATAGCTTGTAAATCCATCACTTCCATGGAATAATTTATTGAGGGAAGGTATTCAATTCTTAATTCTTTATTCAAGGTTTTGTAGATTGTTCCAAGAATGGTACTGAAGACGGAAATATGAAACTAAAAAATATCAATAATAAAAAACTCAAGAAGGCCTGTGAGGAGTTTGGCGTGCGTAAACTTTACGTTTTCGGATCGGTGGCAGCAGGTTTAGCAGATGAATTTAGTGACATAGATTTCTTAGTAGAATTTCAGCGAGATGATTTCGAAGGAGCTTTTGATCAGTTTACCGGATTTAAAAGAACACTCGAAGAGATTTATGAAAGACCCATTGATTTATATTCTCAAAAAAAATTTAGGAACCCGGTATTTAAAGAAGAAGTAGATGCTTCCAAGTCTTTGATCTATGCCGCATAAAGTTCGAAAACTTCTAATTGACTTAATGTTGTCTTGTGAAGAGATTATCGAATTTTCTTCCGAAAAAAGTTTTGAGGATTTTTTAAATGATCGCCTGTTACAGTTAGCCATAGAAAGAGAATTTGAAATAATTGGTGAAGCTTTATCCCGCCTGTCAAGAATAGATGAAAATAACATTGTAAGGAACATACCTGATTACAGAAAAATCATCGATTTCAGGAACGTTATTTCCCATGGTTATGATGTAGTTGATGAAATGGTCTTGTGGGATTTTGCCCAAAATAAAGTCCCTGATCTGCTCAACCAAGTCCGAAATTACAAGCAGTAACACCTTACTAAATGAAGCCGATTTACTTCTTTTTAACTATCTTGCCAATCGCATTTTCTCCTCTTTATGCCCAGCAAATTGATACCCTTCGCGGTGATTTAGGCGAAGTCGTGGTCACCGGATTTGAAGGCAATCGAAGCGTCATGGAAACACCGGGAGCTATCACCAATATTGAAGCTGAGCGCGTTTCAGGATTTGATGAGACTTCACTTTTATATGGATTAAATACGGTTCCAGGAGTACGTATCGAACAGAGAGCCCCAGGTAGTTATCGCGTGGCTATTCGTGGAAGTTCACTTCGGGCACCATTTGGCGTTCGTAATGTGAAGATATACTGGAATGATATTCCACTTACCGAACCTTCGGGAAGTACACCATTGAATTTACTGGATGTCATCAACATGCAGGAAGTTGAAGTGATTCGCGGTCCTGCCGGAAGCATATATGGAGCCGGAAATGGTGGGGCTCTTTTGCTCGACAGCCGACAGTCTAACCAGAATGAAGTTGGAGCTGGAACTATGTTTGGTTCATACGGACTTCAGCGCTATACGGCCAATGCTGAACAACAGGTCAGCAATGGAAACTTCCGATTCAATTATTCCAACCAACATCAGGACGGTTATCGGGACCAATCGTTTTTTGATCGACAAACTGCTGAACTTTCCGGGAGGTTTCAACTGAATGACAAGCAGCTCATCAAAACCAATTTTTTGTATTCGAACCTGAATTATGGAACGCCTGGCGGGCTCACTTTGGAGCAATATCAAAATGACCCAAGTCAGGCGCGCCCCGGCAATGCCTTTGTGTTAAGCAGCGAGGAAGCAAATGCCAGCATTTATCAGGAAACATTTTTAGCGGGTATCACCCATGATGTGGATATTACCGAATCCATTGCCAATCAAACGACGTTGTACGGAACATTCAGTGCATTCGAAAATCCGTTCAACCTGGATTACAAGAAAGACAGCCGGAAGTCGGGCGGGGGACGGACCCGTTTTTACTACGATACGGATATTGGGGATGTGAGAACACGGTTTACTTTGGGTGGTGAATATCAAACTGCCAGTTATGCCGCCCGAAATTTTGAGAATGATTCCGGGGAAGCAGGTGCATTGAATTTTGATGATGAGATCAAGATTCAGTCTTCACTGCTGTTTTTAAACACGGAAATTGACTTGCCCAGAGAGTACTATCTCACAGCCGGATTCAGCTATAATCGCCTGACCTACGACCTGAACCGACTGGTCACAAATCTTCCGGGTGATACCGCTACAGTTGCTGAAAAATCTTTCAACCCGGAGGTCATTCCAAGAGTGGGTTTGGTGAAAAAGATCTCACCAGCACTTTCATTGCATGGAAGCATCAGCTACGGATTTTCGCCGCCAACCATCGAGGAATTCCGAACCAATGAAGGCAGTATTGCCCTGAATCTCGAAGCTGAGCAGGGCACCAACTTTGAAGTCGGAGCACGCGGCAGTTTTGTGGATGCCCGGTTTTCGTACGATCTCACCACCTTCTACTTCAAGCTGGATGAAACCATTGTACAGCAGCCTTCCGGACGAAACACGACTGTCGTTTTTGAAAACACCGGTGCCACTGATCAATATGGAATTGAATTGGCTATGAACTGGAAAGTGATTCAAAATCCAACCGAGTTTCTGCAAGATCTGGACTGGCGATTTTCCTATACCTACCATAATTTCTCTTTTGTGGATTACAGAAAAAATGGAGAGGATTTTTCAGGAAATGAGCTGACCGGCGTGGCTCCTCACACTATTGTAACCACACTGAGGGCAGACACTGAGCCGGGATTCTATGCCAATTTATCTTACAATTTTACCGATGAAATCCCTCTCAATGATGCCAATACGGTGTATTCAAATGCTTACCACTTGGTCCAAAGCAGGATTGGATTCAAAAAGGAGCTTTTCAAAAATGTGAATCTTGATGCTTACTTCGGAATCGACAATCTGCTGGATGAAAAGTACAGCCTTGGCAATGACCTCAACGCCTTCGGCAATCGCTTCTACCAGCCTGCCGCTCCTCGCAATTGGTTTGGCGGGGTTAAACTTAATGTTGAATTGTAAATGTTGAGATATGTGCCCTTATATGTTCCTGAGCAGAGCGTGAGGTGCGTGCTCCACCCAATTCGGCATTAGAGAAAAGTGCGTGAAAAAGATGACGGAATGAAGCGTTAAGAAAGAAATCATACCGCAAAACTGATGACTTTCCTGCAAACCCAGTCAAGGAGCATTGATTTCTTTTAGTCCCGCGAATGCGGGAAGTCAGCTTTAGCTCTTTTTTCGCCAGTCTTGTCCCGATTACTCGGGATGGTTCGTTTTGCATCAAGGCAAAATGAACAAGGTGCGCCATGGATAGTTGTGATATGAAAACCAGGTTTTCAACAAGGGAGAACGGGTGTCTCAGTAATGGATTTTTCCTCTACTTGAACTCCTTCAGCAGAGAAAAAAGTCCTGATACTTCTCCCAAACTCTCTGTCATTGATGTCCAATATCACAATTAATCCATGGAAAGAGTTATTCTTATTCTCTGTCTTTTATTTTAGAAATTATATTGCCGGCAAAGCTATCTCATTTTTATTCATTTACGGTTATTGTAATCGTTTTAGTGACTCTTCCCCTATCACCGGAACATTCGTCTTCTGCATGTATTGTTACTTCTGTACTCCCTTCCTTTTTTCCGGTAATAAATATCGTTTCTTCTCCCACATTTGGATCTAATAGTATATCGACAATCTCAAGATTTCCTCTTATTGATGTAATACCTATCTCATAACCATTAGGGTGACTGAAGAGAGCAGGGTCACCAAGCAAATCTGCCTTAAAAGTTTCTCCCACTTTGATTATGATTTCATTGTATAAATTCTCGTTTACTTGAATTCTTCCAGTACATCCTTCTTCACCTATAGAAATGCAACCACCCAAAAAAGCAAAGAGCGAAACAACTATTATTAGTTTAGCATGAATCAAGTTATAGTTAGATTTTAACATATAACCCATTGTATTTGTTCAATTTTTATTAATGTACAATTTTTCCTGTCAATTTTTTGGTTTATTTAACCTCATTCCCAAGTTAGGCTGCATTCTAAGCTAAGTACATATGGCATAACTAAACTTCTTCCTTCAATGTTGAATGTTCCTTGTTCAATTCTCCCCCTGTCGAGCTTAAAATATTATTCTTCTTCCGGCTTCTTCCCGAGCTTCTTGCAAATATGAGCCAGCTGCTCTTTCTCTTCGGAAGTAAGCACCGAGAATTCTTCTTTGATCTTTTCAAGGTGCTGAGGAAAGAAATCCTCGATAAAACCCTGCCCTTTTGGAGTAAGGGATATGATCACCGCCCGACGGTCACTGGGATCGGTTTTCTTTTCGACCAAACCATTTTTTTGGAGGTTATCGATCACCAGGGTAATGTTACCCCCGCTTTTCAGCAGTTTCTGCCCAAGCTCTCTCTGGTTTAAAGGGCCTAAATGTAGCAACGCTTCCAGGGTACCAAATTGACTTACCGTGAGGTTTGCCTCTGATAAATGCCTGGCCAGGCGGCCGTTCACACTTTCACTGGCCCGGGTCAGCTTGATGAATGCGTTCAGGGTTCGTTGTACGTCTTTGCTTCCGTTAAAATGTGTTCCCATAGCTTTTTTACTCCCCAAACAATTTCATGGTACCGCTGATTTACCAATTACAATTCATAGGTTATGGTTACCGGTGCATGGTCCGATAAGTCCCACTGTGCTTCAATTTCGGCATTCACAGCCTTTTTTGCTAATTCCGGTGTGGCTAAATGATAATCAATTCTCCAACCTTTATTTCTTTCTTTTGAAGCCGCCCGGTAGCTCCACCAGCTATACAGGTCTTCTTGACCGGGGTGAAGATTTCGAAATACATCTTCGTAGCCTGTTTCCAGAAAATCCGTTACCCATTGTCGCTCTTCTGCAAGAAAACCAGACGTTTTATGCTGCTTGCTGGGGTTGTGAATATCAATTTCGGTATGACAAATATTGAAGTCTCCACAGAATACCGTAGGTTTCTCGTTCTTGGTAAATTTCTCGCCAAAGCGAATGAATGTTTCCAAAAACTCCATTTTCATGTCTTGCCGGATATCCCCGGTAGTTCCACTTGGTGCATACACACTAAAGACCCGAAACTTCTCAAATTCCGTCATAAGCACCCGGCCTTCCCCATCTATCCAGTCTTCACCAATACCTTCTTCTACCCGAAGTGGCTTTTCTTTGGAATAAATGGCGACCCCGGAGTAGCCTTTCTTTTCCGCAACGTGATAGGCTTCATGATATTCCAGCTCTTTAATGTCTTTGGGAATCTGATTTTCCAGGGCCCGTAGTTCCTGAATGCAGATGATATCAGGATCACTTTCCTCCACCCAGTCAGTAAATCCTTTTCTGTGAGCTGCGCGAATTCCGTTTACGTTATATGAACTTATTTTGATCAATCTGCTCACTTGGCCTTTATGATTCCAAAATTTCGTTTTCCTACTTTCAGGGTAAATGTATCCCCTGCTTCAAAAGTGATGGAGTAATTTTTGTCGGTAACCTTTTTGTCGTCAATGCTTACGCCACCTTGCTTTATCATCCTTTTGGTTTCTCCGTTGCTGGAGGTAAATCCTGTTTCGGAAATGATATCCAGCAGCCGGATTTCTTCCCCGGTCTCAAATTCAAATTCAGGTGCATCGTCTGGTATTTCTTTATTGATCACCGTTTTCTCGAAGTGCTCTTTGGCCGCCTTGGCCGCATCTTCCCCGTGATACATTCTCACAATGGTGAACGCCAGGTCGTGCTTCGCATTACGCGGATCTTCATCAATTTTCTTTTTAACGGCGGGAAGATCTTCCGTCTTGATATCCGATACCAACTCATAATACGTATAGATCAGGTCATCGGGAATGGAGAGCGACTTACCATACATGTCATTCGGCTCTTCGTTAATTCCGATGTAGTTATCGTACGATTTAGACATTTTAGCTGATCCATCGGTTCCAACCAACAGCGGCATCATCAGGCAAACCTGGGGTTCCTGACCATCTTCTTTCTGAAGCTGACGTCCTACTAAAAGATTGAATTTCTGATCGGTACCCCCCAATTCCACATCTGATTTTAGGTGAACGGAATCTTGTCCCTGTGCCAGTGGGTACAGAAATTCATGTAAAGAGATCGGCTCATTATTCTCGAATCGTTTGGAGAAATCATCCCGTTCTATCATGCGGGCAACAGTGAGCTTGGACGATAGCTTGATCACATCCATGAAGTCCATCTCACCGAGCCAATCGTAGTTATTGGTCAGGGTGAGTTTGCTTTCATCTAAGATGCTGTTTGCCTGTTCAATGTAGGTTTTCGCATTTTCATTCACCTCTTCTAAACTCAGCGGTGGACGTGTCTTATTTTGCCCGGTAGGATCGCCGATCATAGCTGTAAACCCACCAATAATCAGGATCACTTCGTGCCCAAGGTCCTGAAACTGTCTCATTTTCCGGAGGATCACGGAATGCCCCAAATGCAGGTCGGGACGGGTAGGATCAACGCCTAATTTTATTTTAAGCGGCTTATTCTCTTTTCTGGATTTTTTGAGCTTCTCGATGAGTTCTTCTTCCGGAACAATTTCCGTGGTTCCCCTACGGATGATCTCTAATTGTTCTTCAACTGGTAAAAATGCCATTTAGTTATCTAAGTTTTCGTTTGCTTCTTGCAGTTCGTTTAAAAAGGGAATGTTCTCTAAGGGATTATAATCGCCCATATTTTTTTTCAACGTCTCCGAATAGTTTTCCGCGCCGGGATAAACCAGTGCAACACCATTATAAGTGAGGGGAGCCAGATATATGACTGCGGGATAAAGAAATGAGTCCTCTCGCGCTTCATCACTTGGAATATTAAAGCCGGCCAGCAATAAAAGGACTGCTGAAATGATAAGCCCGCTTTTTAAAGCCCCAAAAGTAGCACCCAGGATCCGGTTTACCATTCCTAATTTTACCGCCTCCAATAATTCTTTGGTGGCGTATGCAATGAGCGCAACTACGCCTAAAGTTCCAATGAATAACAACGCCCCGGATAGGAATGGCACATAAGAGGCACCTTCTTCAAACATGGGGGCGATGATGCCGGTGAAGGCATCCAAATAATTAAAAGTGAGGAAAACCGCGAGGATGATTCCAACAATATTCAATACTTCTTTTACCAATCCGTTTACTGCTCCTTTGTAACCAAAATACAGGATGGGTGTTGCAATGATCAGGTCCAGGATTAGCATGTCGGTTATCCCCCAAGTTCTTCTTTTACGATTTGACTAATGAGGGATCCTTCTGCTTTTCCCTTTAATTCTCCCATCAGCGCACCCATCACTTTTCCCATATCTTGCATTCCGGTTGCGCCCAGGGTATTTATTTTTTCTTTAACAGCTTTGCGGATCTCATCTTCATCCATCATTTCCGGCAGGTAGGCTTCAATGATCTCCAGCTCTTTCTTCTCATTTTCAGCCAGGTCATCCCGGCCGCCTTCTTCAAATTGCTCAATAGATTCTTTGCGCTGCTTGGCAGCTTTCATCAGCACTTCAACGGCTTGTTCATCGGTAAGTTTTGCTTCCCCACCTTGCCGCTCACTGATCTCCTTTTCCATCAGCTTGGCTTTAAGTGAACGAAGGACCCTGAGTTTATCCTGTTCCTTCGCTTTCATGGCGTCTTTTATATCACTGAATATGGTTTCTTTTATACTCATAATGTTTTCCTCCTGTGCTGAAAATAATCAAAAAAAAAGGTTACACAATGTTTATTGCGTAACCTTATCTATTCATGTATGAAATTTGTGATCAGCTTTTGTTCTGCTGAATAAATTCGTTCACGTTTTCCTGTTCTATCATCACCTCTTTATAGGCGTATTTCCCCTTATCATTCTTGGTAGAAATAATAACCTTTGCCATTTTGCGGTGAGATGCCTTCGCTTGTAATGCTTCTTGTCCAAATGCTTGTTGCTTAGCCATAGTACTGGTTATTTAATTTCTTTATGGATGGTGTGTTTGCGAAGAACCGGATTGTATTTTTTTAGTTCAAGTCTTTCCGTCGTGGTTCTTCTGTTCTTGGTCGTTACATAGCGAGATGAACCGGGTTTTTCGGTACACTCTAAAATAACCTGAACTCTGTTTCCTTTTGCCATGGTTCTATACTTCTTTTATAAGAGTTCCTTTTTTCCGCGCATCTTTCAGTACCGCAGAAATTCCCTTTTTGTTAATAGTTCGTACGGTTTTGGCAGATACTTTTAAAGTGATCCATCGGTCTTCTTCCGGCACATAAAAACGACGCTTCTGCAAATTCAATTGAAAGCGATGCTTAGTCTTATTG
>JAVLBT010000126.1:0-8813 GCA_031580945.1 Gracilimonas sp. | reverse complement strand
ATATCGAACTCCTCTGCATTTCTTAAGCCAAACCTAAAGATTGACATTCACACCCCCAACTGCGTTCTTCTTGGGAATGGTCAACCTTAGCGCAAGAAGGTGGAATTTTCCTACTTAGATTATTTAGTCATTATCCTGTATCTCGTTGGAGTAGCAATATTGGGATTGCGTGCTTCAGGGAAACAAACCTCCACCAAAGATTATTTTTTAGGAGGTGATGGCATCCCATGGTGGGCCGTTTTGTTTTCTATCGTTGCCACCGAAACCAGCACGCTTACTTTTATCAGTATACCGGCTGTTGCTTATGGAGGAAATATTACATTTCTGCAAATTACGATGGGTTATATTATCGGAAGGGTGCTTGTGGCACTCTACTTTCTGCCCAAATATTATGAAGGAAACCTTCAAACGGCGTACACGTTTTTAGAACATCGCTTTGGTGGATCAATGCGAAACGCTGCAAGTTCCATTTTTTTGATCACCAGGTTATTAGCTGACGGTGTTCGTTTATTTGCAACGGCCATTCCCTTGGCTATCATATTGCGTTTAGGTGGTGCATTCACCGGCTGGGGAGATCTGGAACTGTATGCCTTAGCGATCATCGTGATTACACTTATCACACTGCTTTATACCTTCTTTGGGGGAATCAAAGCGGTAGTATGGATGGATTTTGTACAGATGATCGTTTATATCGGTGGGGCATTTATAGCCATAGTGGTGATGCTTGGTAATCTGCCAACCGGATTTGAGATCCCCGTCGATAAATGGCGGATCATAGACCTTGGATTTGATATGGAATTCCGGGAATTCATTGCACAGCCCTATACCCTGATAACAGCTGTAGTAGGAGGAGCTGTGTTTTCACTGGCTTCTCACGGAACCGATCAGTTAATTATACAACGTGTGCTTGCAACCCGAAATTTGAAGTCGGGACAAAAAGCTATGATCTGGAGTGGGATCGTAACTATGCTTCAGTTTGGGTTGTTTTTAGGAATCGGCCTCTTGCTTTTTATGTTTTACGAGGGGGTATCAGCAGAAGCGTTGGGACTTGCCACAACCGATGAGATCTTTGCTAAGTTCATTGTACAGGAACTTCCGGTTGGAGTCTCAGGATTGATCGTGGCGGCTTTATTTGCTGCAGCAATGAGCAGCCTGAGTTCATCGCTCAACTCGCTGGCTTCTTCAACCATCTATGATCTCTATAAACCCTACTTTGGAAGAGCAAATACGGAAGCTATGGACCTTTCCATATCGCGAAAATTTACGATGGGCTGGGGCGCTTTATTATGCTTTTCAGCCATTTTCTTTGCCGTATTACAGCTACAGGGCGGTGATCGTCCGGCCATCGTTGAGCTTGGCCTTGGAATTGCCTCTTATACCTATGGCGGCTTGCTGGGGGCTTTCCTGCTGGGAATGTTCTTCAATAAACCCAATAATAAAGACGCACTAACAGGTTTTTTCAGTGGACTGATAGCTCTCTTATTTATGGTACAAGGGCCCATACAAAACCTGCTTCCTGGAGAAGGATTAGCTATCGCCTGGCCATTGTACACTCTGATTGGAAGTTTAGTAGTAATCGGGGTGGGTTTGTTAAGTTATAAAGTGAGAGTGTTTATGATCTAATCCTGAGTCGGTTTTAGAATGTATGGGATCAAATACTTTCATTTGCTGACCTTAAAAATTTAAGTACATTGAAAACTAATTCAACTCAAAAAGAAAAACCAATGAACCCAAACAAGGCCTGCATAATCAAACTGTACACTGCTTTTCAAGAGCTCGATGCCGAAACGATGTTAAGCTGCTATCATCAGGAGGCAACTTTTAAAGATGCGGTCTTTGAGCTCTCATCCAAAAAAGAGATATGGGGAATGTGGACGATGTTATGCGAAAGAGCAAGGGAGTTTGAGCTGGATTTTGAGGTTTTGCATACGGACGAAAATACAGGATCAGCACGGGTGGAAGCCTTTTACCTTTTTTCAGCTACTGATCGTAACGTACACAATATTATCGAGGCGAAATTTGAGTTTAAAGATGGGTTGATCATCCGCCACCATGACCATTTCAATTTTTACCGCTGGAGCAGGCAGGCTTTGGGATTCACAGGACTCCTGCTGGGCTGGACGTCATTTCTTCAAAAGAAAGTTCAGCAAAGAGCGGCAAGAAATTTAAATATATTTTTACGAAAACGATCAGAGAAAGAAAAAGACATAGGCAGGTTTTTCAGACATTAAACTACTTACATTCTTCACATCTATTGTGTTAATTAATTAAGATAATGAATCTGTGAGGTATGCCATGAAAACAAATGAACGTACGGCTGAAATATTTGAACATATTGACCAAAAGCTGGCATCCCTGTCATCTGAGATTCATCAGAGTTCTACACTTAAAAAAGTTAAGGAACTAAGATCCCTGATTCTCGATCTTGATGAAAAGGACCTTCGGCCGGAACCTGAAAACAGCAAGAACGAGGATCTATACAAACAGATCTTTGAAGAAGTCCCGATCGGCATCATGCATTATGATAAAGAGGGAGTGATCGATGCCTGCAACCGTAGCTTTATAAACATTCTGGATAGTACCTGGGAGAAGCTAAACGGATTGAATATCAATGAGGTACAGAATACAAATGTACGTCATGCCATGGAACAGGCATTGGAGGGGCAGCTGGGTGAATATGAAGGAATGTATACATCGGTTACTTCCGGCAAACGATTACCCATACAGGTCGAATTTCATCCGGAGTATAATGAGCAGGGAGACATAATAGGTGGAATTGGGATGGTGCAAGATATCACTGGGCGTTACAAGGCACAGAGAAAACTTGCAGAAAGTGAAGAACGATACCGATCTATGTTTGAGCAAAATAATAGCATTATGCTTTTGATAGATGGAAGTGATGGATCTATTCGGGATGCAAACAACGCGGCACTGAATTATTATGGCTGGTCTAAACAGGAGATCACCACCATGAAGATCAGTGAAATCAATATCCTGCCACCGGAAGAGGTGAAAAAAGAGATGCAAATCGCTCGTGAAAACAACCGTAATGTATTTCACTTTAAACACCGTTTAGCAAATGGGGAAGTGCGGGATGTTGAGGTGTATTCAGGCATGGTGTTTAATGATGAGAAGCCATACCTACATTCCATAATTCACGATATAACAGACCGAATTAAAGCGAAAAAGAAATTATCGGAGTCCTTAAAAGAAAAACAGGTTTTGCTGACTGAAATACATCATAGGGTCAAGAATAATCTGGCAATAATTTCTGCACTCCTGGAACTGAATCTTTACTACGATGAAGAAATTATTAGTATCGAAGATTTTGTTAAAAATAGCCAAATGAGGATCAGAGCAATAGCCGAGGTTCATGAATTGCTCTATGAGTCCGAACAGTTTTCTCATATTTCATTCAAGGAATACATAGAAAGACTGGTCATTAAAATCGATAACTTATCCAAGAACAAAGAACAGTCGATTCGGATCATTACCAATTTAGAAGAAGTTGATTTAAACATTAATCAGGCTATCCCTATTGGGCTGATTCTCGATGAGTTGATCATGAATACGCTGAATTATTCATTTGATGGACGGGCAGAGGGATTGATCGAGATCACAATGAAAGATAAAGGCGATGAGATCCTGATTTTAGTTGCTGAAAATGGAAGTGGAGCAGGAGTAAAAACCTATCAAGGGAAAACAAATTCGTTGGGTAACACCCTGTTAAATATTCTAATTCAACAGATCAACGGTTCCTTTGATTACCATATTTTTAATGAAGGAATTCAATATGAAATTCGCTTTAATCCTAAAAATGTAAAAGGTTCTGCAGGCAATATATTTTAATAGATTGTATTAACGCGGTTCAGTTTATGCGATCAGTTTTGAAGATTCATATCTCTTTTTGGCCAATCAGGTAATTGCCCTCACATTGGTATCCTAATTCAATTTGTTAGGTATAATAAGTTTATTTAGTCAATGTGGAACAGGAATGATTTATGGCCAATACTTGTAAAGAAAAGAAGAGAATAAAAACAGAATATAAGTAGATAGAATTATGGCACATACACTCCGTATCATTGATATAAAAGAGCTCACGCATGATGTAAAACAATTCACATTAGAGAAACCGGATGAGTATGAATTTCAACCTGGTCAAGCAACGGAAGTCTCCATAGATAAAGAGGGCTGGCGAGATGAAAAACGACCCTTCACTTTTACTTCGCTGAATGAGGACGAATACCTTCAGTTTGTCATAAAGATCTATCCGGAACACGATGGCGTAACCGAACAGATTGGCAAACTGAAAGTAGGTGATTTTTTGATCGTAGACGAACCCTGGGGTACGATTCAATATACAGGTGAAGGTGTTTTTATAGCCGGAGGTGCCGGAGTAACACCATTTATCGCCATATTGCGGGATCTGGATGAAAATGATGAAATAGGGGATAATAAACTGATCTTTTCCAACAAGACGGAGAAGGACATTATCCTGGAAGATGAGTTTGAAGATATTTTGGGAGATCAATTCATCAACGCGATCACCGATGAAGAACCTAATGGTGATCACATATTCCTGGATGGATTTATTGACAAGGAATTTCTTGAATCCCAGATCGATGACTTTGACCAACCGTTCTATGTTTGTGGCCCCATGCCATTTAATGAAGCTATTATGGGTTATCTAAAAGAACTGGGGGCAAACCCTGAAGCTCTTGTTTTTGAAGAGTAGTGAGTTGATTTCATCAACCTGCCGGTAAGCAAGATGAACTTCAACATTTCGATGTATTATTTTGGGCTTGAGTAGCCCTGGAAGGGTTTTATGGAGAAGGTTCTTCAATTAATGTTGCACAAGCTTTAGAAATGCCTTTCTTTTGGGGGAACTCACTCATTCACCAATAAATCAATGCGACAAAAGCTATTACACGAAGGGGCAAAAGAGCTCAGTTACGAAATTCGTGAGATCGTAAAAAAAGCAAATATTCTCCAGAAAGAAGGTCTTGAGATCTCTTGGGAAAACATCGGAGACCCGATCCAGAAAAATGCCCAAATACCGGATTGGATCAAACTGATCATACAGGACCTGGCTGGGCAGGATGAATCTTACGGATATTGTGATTCAAAAGGCATTCCTGAAACGAGGGAATTTTTGGCTAAAGTAAATAATGCATTGGGTGGTGCTCAGATCAATGCAGATGACATTCTATTTTTTAATGGTTTGGGTGATGCAATTTCAACACTTTACCACTATTTAGATACTACTTCCAGAGTAATAGGTCCTTCTCCCGCTTATTCCACGCATTCTTCGGCTGAGGCGGCTCATGCCAATCATCAACCGCTGACCTACAGACTGGATCCTGCTAACAACTGGTATCCGGATATGGATGACCTTAGAAATAAGGTAGAATTTAATCCTAATGTAGTGGCCATCTTGTTAATTAACCCGGATAATCCTACGGGTATGGTATATCCCAAAGATATCTTAGATGAAATAGTAGAACTGGCCAAAGAATTTGATTTGATGCTAATTTCCGATGAGATCTACCATCATATAACGTACAATGGCGCGCGTGCATATGCGCTTTCGGAGGTCATTGATGAGGTACCGGGTATTGCAATGAAGGGAATCTCTAAGGAATTGCCGTGGCCTGGTGCACGATGTGGCTGGATTGAATGCTATAATCGGGATAAAAATTCGGACTTTGATCAACTTTGTAATGCGCTGGATGATGCAAAAATGATTGAGGTTTGCTCAACAACATTACCACAAATGGCTATTCCCAAAATACTCGGGGACTCCAGATATATCGATTATAGAAATGAATTGAATGAGAAAATTGGCTGGCGAAGTCGGTTTATTGCCGAAACTCTTTCAGAAATTCCGGAATTAAGGTTTAATGAAACCTACGGAGCTTTTTATAATACCATCGTATTTAAGCAAGGAGTACTAAATGCTGATCAAACATTACCAATTGAAAATCCTGCAATTCGGAAACAAGTTGAATCATGGGTGGAGAATGTATCGTTGGATTTTCGTTTTGTGTATTATCTGTTAGGGGCAACGGGAATATGTGTAGTTCCAATTTCTTCCTTCTGTTCCGACCTGCTTGGATTCAGGGTCACTTTACTTGAAGAAGACGAAGAGCTTTTTAAAAAGACTTTCTTACAGCTCCGCGACTCGATTCGTTACTATTTGGATTCCTGATACTAAAAAGAAGCAGGCACAGATATGTTCCATGAATTGGTTTTCAAACGGATAAATTCAAAGGATATCAAAAAGGTGAATTTCGGTCATATTTCCATAACATTTAGTTCCAATTCCCTCTCTAACGCCACTAAACAAAGAAATTCGCAACCGTGTGATTATTTTCTTTTATTTGGGTGCAATCATCACAGATCAGGATATGACACACGGAACACATAATGCGGTTGACGACCCGCGAAATGAAGATATTTTAGTATATGTAAACGGGGAGTTAGTACCTCGTAAGGATGCAAAAATATCAGTTTTTGATAGTGGATATCTTGTTGGAGACGGTGTTTGGGAAGGTTTTCGTCTTCATAACGGAGCTCTAATTTTCCTAAACGAACACTATGATCGCCTTTTCCAGGGAGCAAAAGCAATTGGATTGGATCTTGGTATGTCAAAAGATGAGATCACTGAAGCCGTTTGGGAAACACTGAAGGCCAATAATATGAAAGATGGTGTGCATATCCGGGTGATGTTTACCCGCGGTATCAAAAAGACACCATCCCAAGATCCAAGGCTAACTATTAGTGGCCCTAACCTGGTTGTGATCGCTGAATTCAAAAAAGCAGATCCAAAAAGCCGTGACAAAGGTATAAAATTATTTACCAGTACCATACGTCGTGGTTCACCGGACTATCTCGATCCCAGGCTAAACTGCCACAGCAAGATTCATGAAGTGCAGGCCCTTATTCAAGCTCTGGAAGCCGGAGCCGATGAAGCACTTATGCTGGATACCAATGGATTTGTGTCTACCTGTAACGCAACCAATTTTTTTATGGTCAACAGCGGAGAAGTGTGGACATCAACCGGGCAATATTGCATGAACGGCATTACACGCGGCAAGGTTATTGAAATTTGCAATGATGTTGGAATTCCATGCCAGCAAAAGAATTTTTCACTATTTGATGTGTACGGAGCTGATGAAGCTTTTGTAACCGGTAGTTTTGGCGGACTTACCCCTGTGACTTCGGTTGATGGCAGGGTTCTTGCTGATAACGTTCCAGGAAGACTTACAAAAAGATTGCAAGCCTTGTATGAACAGGTCCTTGAAGCAGAGGCTGAAAAGTATGTAGCTTGATTTAAATTATAAGAAAAGTCATTGCGATGAGCTGATTTCTTAGAACAAAATTGAAACTGATGCCATCAAAATGACCCTCAAAATTCAAACAAAAATACATGTTAAAGACTAAAAGAATTTGCTTGTGGAGTGGTCCACGTAATATTTCAACAGCATTGATGTACTCATTTGCACAGCGTGCAGATACCACGATTTTCGATGAACCTTTATATGCACACTATTTGGCGAATACGGATGCCCGAAAATACCATCCGGGTGCCGAGGAAGTATTGGCAAGTCAGGAAAATGACGGGCAAAAGGTTGTAGATGAAATTTTTCTGGGCGACTACGATACCCCCATTGTATTCTTTAAAAATATGACCCATCATCTGGTAAACCTTGATTGGAGCTTTATGGAAGAAACGATCAATGTGATCCTTACAAGGCCCCCAGAAGATATGTTGCCTTCTTACGCAAAGCAGGTGAAAAACCCCACAATGCAGGATGTTGGGTATGAAAAACATCTGGAAGTGGTGAAATACCTTAAGGCTATTGGGAAAAAACCTGTGATCGTAGACGCAAAAGATATTTTACAATATCCACAATCAAGATTACGTGAATTGTGCGGTACTTTAGGGATACCATTTGATGAAGGAATGTTAAAATGGCCTGCCGGACCACGAAAGGAAGATGGGGTATGGGCCAAGTATTGGTACCATAACGTGCATCGGTCAACCGGATTTAGAGCATATAAATCTAAGAACGACCCCATTCCTGATGAATTAACAGATTTACTTGAACGGTCACAGGAAGCTTATGAAAGCCTGATGGCTATGGCCGGAGATTAATATTTCTCACAGAGAATGATTTGTAAATGAAAAAGCGACTTCTTGAGTCGCTTTTTTTTTGATAAAATGGTTTTAAAAAAATCAAAAGAATGTATTTTAGAGCTCAAGTTATACAAGTTATAAACGAAAGTATGTTGAAATGAATTTTAAGTCACCTGTTGTAGCTTTTGTGGTGAAAGCATTGGCAATTTTTGTGATTTGGTATATGCTCTATGAATTGTGGCTGCTTCCTGACGGTTCACTGGATGAATGGCTGTCCTTAAATATTATTGGGGTAAGCGCTGGAATCTTAGAACTTTTTGGCTTAGATGTTTTTACGGTAAATCGAATTATAGGCATTGATGAATATCCGGGAATAAAGATCGTTGATGGCTGTAACGGTATTGCGGCCATGGGCTTATTTATTGGATTCATACTTTCTTATCCGGGGGATATTAAAAACCGCATCAGCTTCTGTGTGGCAGGAATTGGTATTATTTATCTAATTAATGTGATACGTATCATTGTTTTGGTACTAACACAAGCATATTGGCCACAGTTTTTTGATTTCACGCACGATTATTCAACAACCGCCATATTTTATATTGTGATATTTTTGCTCTGGATGGTTTGGGTTAATTTTGCGGATTCAAATTTTGCGCCCGAGGATACCATT
>JAVLBT010000125.1:0-8817 GCA_031580945.1 Gracilimonas sp. | reverse complement strand
GTGGAAATATAGGGGTTGGGGCAATGCTCGGTGAACCCACTGGTATTTCAGCAAAAATATGGAACAATGAGCAGACTGCGCTGGCTTTTGGTGCCGCATGGTCATTTGGTACACATGATGCCATCCATCTCCACGGCGACTACCTAAGACATAAATGGCTAAATGAAGTAGAACAAGGACATCTTGCTTTCTACTACGGCGTGGGTGGACGATTAGCACTGGGTAATGATGCCCATCTTGGCGTAAGGATTCCTGTTGGTTTAAATTATATAATTGCTGATTCTCAGATCGGTTTATTTGTTGAAGCAGTACCGGTCCTCGACTTAACACCAGCTACTGAATTCGACGGTAATGGTGCATTGGGAATACGTTATTATTTTTGAACAGCGATTATGAATGCCTATCAACAGAGTCGCAGGTTAGTGCTTGCGACTTTTTATTTTGCAGAAACTTTTTTGGAGTCAGTGTAGGTGAGCGAGATTTTCTGCCCTTCTTTTGCAAGCCCTAACGTCTCAAAATATTGGGCATGAGCATCAAGAATCTTTTTTTCTCTAATAGCTAATTTTTCGTCGTCATTATCCGGGTCGTGGTGAGTAAGGAATAGCTTTTTAACATTTGCTTCTTTTGCCAATTCCACGACATCTTCCCAGGCGGAATGTCCCCAACCGATTCTTCCTTTATATTGCTCCCGGTCATATTGTGCATCGTGAATCAAAACATCTGCATCCTTGAAAAATTCAATTAGTTTTTTTCTAAACTCAGCAGCCCCTTCTGAACCATCGGTCACTAATTCATTGTCTGGTGCAAAAATTACGGAAGTGTCTCCAAAATGTAATTTGAACATCGCCGTTGGAACTGTGTGGGAGGCCCACATATATTCCACAGAATATCCATCAAAATTTTTCATGCCTACCTGGAAGGTTTCACAATCAATATCAGCTTCTAACATGTCTATAGAAACCGGAAAAAATGTGCTTGACATATGTCCTTGCAGTATTTCTTTACACCCTATGTCGCCCTGTGGAGGCAAATACATCCTGAACCAATTATCCCCGCTGTAGAAGGGTTTAAAAAACGGGAATCCCTGTAAATGATCCCAATGAGGATGTGTAATAAAAACGCGCCCTTTTGTGGACGACTTGGTCTCATCTAATTCATTACCTAAATTTCTAAAACCGGTCCCGCAATCTAATATCAGCAATTCATCCCGCCCCTCCATGCATATCTGAAGGCAGGTTGTGTTTCCACCGTAGCGCATATTTTCATCATTTGCGCAAGGTGTAGACCCTCGCACACCCCAAAACTTTATGTCTAATAAATGTTTCAAATACGCTTTTAGTTAGGTTCGTTATGCATCATCAACTATAAATACCTATACCCCTTTAATATATTTAAGTAAAGCATTTTCTAAAGGTTAAAAAAATCTTATCTAATTATGGAAATTACACAATTAAACATCACATTGTAAAAAATTATTAACTAAACCAAAAAAGGTCATTCCTCCTCATCACTTTCCGGTTCGCTGCTACGTTTTAACTGATCAATATTTTTACGAAGCTCAGCGATTCGATCCTGTTTTTTTTCAATGGTACTTTCTGCGTTATCAATTTTTTCCTGCAGTTCATCCAAAAGTGCGTTACCGCGATTGGTTGGCTTAAAATAGGTTTTTGCTTCTTCCCACTGAATCACCTCGCTTTCAAGACTTGAAACATCCTTCTTGAGTTTATCTCTTTCCTTTTGGAATTTGATGATATCTTTTCGCGTATCCGGATCAATGCCTTGATTGGCTAATTTCTTCTCCATACCAAGGTCTGACCCCAAAGCACGGTAACGATCATAGATAACGTCACAGGCTTCACGGTATCTTTTCCAGATCTTATTCTTCATCTTGATGGGCACATAACCGATGTTTTTAAACTCTTCCTGAAGCTGTTTTGCCTCCTGAACAGCTAAAGCAGGATCATCATGTTTACCCAACTCATCCAGTTTTTCAAGGATCTCCTCTTTTTTCTCCAGATTCTCTTTTTGATCCTTTCGTTCATCTTTGAAAGCTTCGCGCCGGCGATCGTAAAATTCATCCATCTCGCCTTTAAACTGCTTCCAAATTTTGGATGATTTTTTACGGGGAACGGGGCCAATATTTTTCCATTTGCTCATCAAACTTTGCATAACCTGATGGCCTTTCTCAAAATCGTCGGTTCCTTTGATCTCCTGAGCTTCTTTGATGAGATCGTGTTTTTTCTCCAGATTTTTCTCTTCCTGCTCCCGCAGCTTATCAATATTGTCAGACTTCATCTGATTAAAGGCATCAGTGGCTGCTTTGAATTTATCCCACATATCATTTTCATCTTTCTGTGGGAGGTTACCCGCCTTTTTCCATGCCCTGTGAAGTTTATTTACCTTTCGGGCTGCCTTTGCAATATTTTCCTGATCTACCAAGGCTTCAGCTTCTTTAACAAGCTTCTTCTTTTTTTCAAGCGCCTTTTCAATCTTCTTACGGTACTTTTTATCTACTTTAAAACGGACTTCATTAAAGGTATCCTGTACCGCATTGAATCGATCCCAAAGCGATTGATTTTTATCTGATGGAACCCGTCCAACCTTTCTCCATTGTGAAATCAATTTATTGAACTGATCTTCCAGGTCTTCAAAATCCGGAGTTTCTTCCTCCAGCTTTTTTACCAAGGCATCCATTTTATCCAGTAGTAAAAGCTTCAGCTCTAAATTTTCTTCTTCTTTCTGAAGTTTCTTAACAAGCCGGTCTACTTTATGATCCTCAAACTCATCCATCAATGCTTTGAATTTTTCTTCTAAAGCATCGATCTCATTCTTTGGTAGTAATTTTATGGACTCCCACTGCCCCTTGATCTTGCCAACTTCTTTTGTTGCCGTCCAGTTCTCTTCACTTACAATGTCGGAAAGCTTGTTAAGCAGGTCCTTTTTCTTTGCGAGGTTCTTTTCTTTCTTCTTATTCTGCTCTTCGTAGTAAGCCCGTTTTTTTTCTTCAAAATTTTCACGGAGTTCTTCAAATTCCTGATACAGCTTTTTCGCTTTATCGCTGACTGGTTCTGGCCCTTCCGAAACTTTTTGAGCCATGTTAGCCAGCTCCGTGGTTACAAAAGCCCAATCTGTTTGAACAACTAACTCTTTGGCCCTTTTGGTTATTTCTGCATAAAAAGATTCAGTCTCTTCATCAGAGCCTTCATGATTATCTTCTTCTACCTCACCGGCTTCTTGTTCTGTTGAAGTATCGGTTTCTTCTGCTTCAGTTTCCGTTTCACTATCAGGCTCACTTGATGCTTCCCCGTCTACCGCATCTTCTTGATTATCTTCAGCGACCTCTTTTTCACCTACATTATCCTCTGAATTCTTTTCCTCAGATTCTACGGTTTCCGCTTCAGGACTTTCTGCATCCAGATCGTCAACCGTATGATCATCGACGGCTTCTTCTTGTGCATCAGCAGCTTCGTTTTTCTTAGTGTCTTTCTTTTCAGAATCGATGTTGTTTTGCTCCAGGTTCTCCACAGTAACCTTCCTTTCCTCGTAGTTCTTTAAGTTAACGGCTCGTAGCCTTCATGATATTAGATTAGTTAAGATAATATATCTGTTGAATCTTTGGCAATCTAAAGAAATCTTCACCAAAGCATTTCAGATCAATTAGATAGACAGGAATCTGTTGCAGTCATTGAAACTACACAACTGTACAGTGCGTTTTATGCACTCAAGTCTGAAGACTTGAATTTCTACTACTTTTAAGTCTCCGCTTTGCTCAAGACTTAAAAGATCCAACATTTTTTTTAAACCTATGATCCTAAACCCAAAGATATCTTAAGTCTTGAGCGAGGTTAAAAAATTAGTACACGGTTTCTGCCATCTGTCGAGCGGTGACTTAAGATTTTTTAGCATTTCCAAGTCTTCAGACTTGCCCCAAACAAAAAAAGGCACCCAAATGGGCACCTTTTAATTTCATTCAAAAAAGTGGTCCATCAATCTTCTTTGATCATATGAACATCTCGTTGAGGAAATGGTATTTCGATCCCTTCTTTATCTAATTCTTCTTTGATCTTTTCCAGGTTGTCCCAGAAGAATCCCCAATAATCACTTGTTTGTGTCCATGCCCGGGCTGAAAGATCCAGTGAGCTATCCCCCAAATTTGTTAACACTACGATCGGAGCCGGTTCTTCCAAAATGCGTTCATCCTCTTTCAACACCCTGAGTATGACTTCCCGGGCTTTTTTCATGTCGGAGGTATATCCGATCCCAATTGGAAAAACAGCTCTTCGTGTTTCTTTTGCTGAGTAGTTAATAACAGGAGAATTGGCCAGTTGCCCGTTCGGAATCACAATCAGTTGATTGTTGGGGGTCTGTAGATGCGTATGCAGGATATCGATTTTTTCTACCGTTCCTGATTCGTTTCCACGCTCAATGAAATCTCCAACTTTGAAGGGCTTAAAGAACAGTATCAACACACCACCTGCAAAATTCGACAAACTTCCTTGAAGAGCCAAACCAACAGCTAAACCCGCCGCACCTAATACTGCGATAAAAGAAGTCATTTCGATACCCAGCATGCCTAAAGCTGAAATATAAACCATGACTTTTAGCAACATGGAAACCAAGCTCTTTAAAAAAGTCTTTAGGGCATCATCCACGTTACTGCGTTCAAGTCCTTTCCCTACGGCTTTAACGATAAATTTAACTACCCATAAACCAATGACCAAAGTGGCAATAGCTGCCAGCACCTTTGGGCCAAAGGTAGTTACAAAATTCATGATTTCATCTGATGATATGCTAAAATTTCCCATAAAAGTCTTTTTGTTTTAATTTTCGTGAATATCTCTAATTATTCGCAAAGTGTCATTAAAAAAACCTTCAGCACGTTTTGCGTACTGAAGGTTTAAGAACCTATTATTGTATTAAACTATTAAAGTCCTGCTAAATTTAATTTGAGCTGGCTTTGGTTAGTCGAAATTGGTTCATGATAGTTGGGGATTTTTGTTAACAAATATCTACTCTTCCAGATGACTACGTAACATCCATGCTGTTTTGGAATGAACGGTTAGTCGTTCAGTGAGCAGATCAATTGTAGACTCATCGTCTGCCGCATTGGCGGGCTCTAAGGCTTCGCGAGCCGTGCGTATAACTTGTTCATTTGCTTCCGTCAGGCGGCGTACCATATCCATCGCCTTGGGTCGATCAGTATCTTCCTCAATGGATGTCATTTCATTGAACTCTTTGAATGTTCCCGGTGCTCGAAAACCAAGTGCACGAATGCGTTCTGCAATGTCATCAATTGCTTCTGCCAGCTCCGTATATTGCTCTTCAAATTGTTCATGCAGCTGATGAAACAGCTCACCTGTAACATTCCAATGGTAATTATGTGTTTTTAAGTACAGCAGGTACGAGTCTGCCAGTATTTTGGAAAGGCCTTCTGCTATTTTTTCTCTGTGTTCCTCTGAAATTCCAATGTTCACTTTCATGTCTTTAACTCCATTTAATGTTTCAATACTCATTGTATGATTCATTTTTCTTTATGAATATTCATTTTAATAAACAATACACGAAACGCACGGTTCCATTAGGTAAGTGATTATTTGAATTGATTTACAATAAGGGTGATTGAGTATGTTTATCACCAAAGAATAGAAGAGATAAAGCCTGTCAAATTCAGAAATGTACCGCAATGAGTTATAACACTAAGGCCAATTCCTGCAAAAGACTCAGCAAGTCTCGATGATCTCTTAAGTCTTTAGCGAGCCCAACAATATGAGCCAATTTACCAAATCCTCCGAGCGGTGACATAAGAGTTCTGGCAATAGCATCTGTCGGGCAAGCTGCCCGACCTACGGGAAAAGATCTCTTTCAAACATGTGCATTGCGATAACAAAAAAATCCCACAAGTCGCCCTGCGGGATTTTTTATATCATTAGATAAATGAATGGGAAATACTTATTCCTCTATCCCATACACTTCTTTAAGAATGCCTTTAGCGTTGGCATCTCCGTCTTGCATTACGCGGTGCTGCAGGTTGGTAATAATTTCCTGCTCAGCCTTTTCGTAGGCTTCTTCTTTGGCATTTTTATCTGTGTTGGTTCGCACTAATTCATAGATATCGTCTGCGCGGACTACACTATAGATTTTGTCATCGTTAAAAGCGTGCGAGCGTAGTTCCTCGTATTCTTTGAACACACGGGGGAAATCTTCACTGTTGTCTGCACGGGTTATGATCTCCACGTGTTCTGGACCTTCAGCACTGAGAGGAGTTTTGCAGAGGTAGAAAAAATTTTGTTGATATTGCATCTGCTATAATATTGGATTGAATTTATTTACTGGCTGAATATAACAAATCGTGCACTAAATGTGCGATGGTCAGTAGCATGTTTTAAGGCACTAAGATCAAGAAACTAACTTGAACCTTGTGCCCTGCGACTAAATCATTTTTTTTAAAACTTTCGGTATCATCATCCATTTTATCTGGCAGGTTCCAGGTGATACTTGTTCCCATTTTTCTGCAAAACTCTCCAGGCAAACCAAAGCAGCTGTAGGCATTCTGATGGCCGTTTTGTGTTCGGAACCGGCAAGAATTCCTGCCGTGTTTTCAATCAATGGGTTATGTCCGATCAGCAACAGCCGTTCTACCTTGTTTTCTACGGACTGAATGGCTGCGATGTAATCACGCATGGAACCATAGTAAAGATCTTCGTTCCAGTAGATATCATCTTCATCAACTTTTGCTGCTTTCATACTGAGCTGCGTTGTCTGCTTAGCTCTACTGGCTGGTGAAGCAATAATCGCCGCTGGTTTATAACCGATTTGGCGAATGAATTCACCCATCATCGGGGCATCTTTCTGCCCCCGTTTATTTAATGGACGATCGAAGTCTTTTAAGCTTCCATCCTCCCAGCTCGATTTGGCATGTCGCATTAACAAGATCTGTTTCATTCTTCTGTAGACTCCTTTTTCATTTTGGGGATTTCAACCAATTTTAGTTTTTGAGCATATTTCCCTGCCTGTATTTCTCCTATCCAGCTTTCAGCCATCGTTTTTACCAGCTCAATTCCGAAAAAGATAATAATACTGGAATAATACACCCACAACATCAAAATAATGATGGATGCAGAGGCGCCGGTTAGTTGATTCAGGGAACTATTTCCAATAATCATCCCAACTCCAAATTTCCCAATGACCAACAATAAAGTAGTGATCAAACTCCCTGCGAATAAGGGACGACTTCGAATTTTCACATCGGGCAGGAAATAGAACATCACCAATACCGCAAAAAATATAAGCAGAAGCGTCAATGCGTTTCCCCCGACACCGATCAAAAACAGTTGAGCTGATTCAAAATCAGCAAGCAGCAGGTTTGAAAATGCTGCCAGCAGGGAATCCATGATCAGCGAAGCGATCATAGCAATACCAAGTAGAATGATCATCCCAAAGGCGATCAGTCGGTCCAGCAACATTTTAAGAATTCCCACATCTGACCGGGCTTTCACCTGAAAAATGCGGTTGAATGAATCCTTGAATTGAATAAAAACTGTAGTTGCTGAAACAACCAAAAACCCAATACTTAGGAATAGATAAAATAAATTCCTGGTATCCGTTTGTATAGTTTCGATAAGCAACATTACGGCCTGTGTACTCTCCGCTCCAATAGTTTCATTCAGAAATTGAGTGAGTTCAACCAATACGTTTTCATTCCCCACAAAAAAACCTGCTACGAATACTGCTATCATCACAATTGGGGCCAGCGAAAATAGCGTATAAAATGATACCGCTGCGCTATGCTGAAAGCCATTATCATCGATGAATCCGTTGATGGAACCGGCTAATATTTGGTATGTTTTTTTTAGGAATTGCATTTGATATTATTGATCAATGATCCTGCCTATTATTAAGTATAGTAACAACTTGAATAGTTGATTCCACCACTTTATAGATTACAGACTGTTGTTTTGTGATAACAGCTTTCCTCATATTGGGACGTTTTTCTGAAGCAGGATACAGTTTTGGAAAGTGTTGAATTCGGTACTCAAAATCTCTCAATGCTTTATCCAAAATTCCTTGCTGCTTAATACCCGTCCTTCATTATGATCTTGCTCTCCCTTTTTTATAGATTCTCTTTCTTCCACTGTTAAATCTGCATACCAATCTCCAGAACCTTCCGCTTCTTTCATTAGTTTTAATGATTTCAATAGATCTTCATTCCCCGGCTTTGTGATCCATTCTACCAATTCTTCCTGACTCTATTATTCATAACATTTCTATTTTTTAAACACTTTCTCAATATACAGAAATTGAGAAGTTCTGTCATTAATACTACTTCTTCTTGATTTTAACACTTTAGACCCCTCGCGAAAACCAGCCCAAACCTATTTCCTTTCACCACACGACTCGGGGTGACAATGTTTTGACCTTAGACTTGAAATGGTCTTACAAAAAATCACAACTGCTTTAGCTCATTACGAACGGCCTCGTTCGTATTACTTGGCGGAACAACCCGGTTCCAGGGCTTATTTCAGTGTTCTAAGCCGTGGCTACACGACCCCTCTCTGTCTCTCCCCTGCAATGCATGGGAGAGGACGCTTTTGTAATATCCCAAGTAGAGTTATTAAGGTTTAGTAATTAGTTTTAATAAATCTTACCATCAACCGGTCTTTGCGAGCAGAGCGAAGCAATCTCCCGGAATAAGGCTACTCATTAACCAACGTTTCTTTTACGATATCCCAAGTGGTATTCCCGAGATTGCTTCGCCCGACAGGCTTGTACGGGACGCAAGCGGTCATTCATCATTCTAACCCTAACTTCAACATCTGG
>JAVLBT010000124.1:0-8845 GCA_031580945.1 Gracilimonas sp. | reverse complement strand
CGTAATCTTTAGCATGCGATGTTACTTATTGCATATATGGCAAAACCGCTTTTTGATCATATAATAGAATATTTGGACCTTTCAATTCATGAATTATATCAATGATTAGGCTGACTTTATGTGCTAAATCGACCAAAATCTCCTGCCAAAAGGGATGAAGCCGAATGAAGATTTAAAAGCCTCACCAACCACCGGTACCGGGTTCGCCCTTCATCGGGCCAACAATTTCCCCGGTTACCCAGCCACCATAAAAACCACCGGGCTGTGGTTTTACCTTTTCGCCGTCAACAAAACAGTCGACAAGCGAGGGGTAGAAGGAAAAATACCCATCTATGGATTGAAATTTGTTGGAGGGATTGTTGTAGCTCCATGCTGCTTTAGGCTCGGATTGCTTGGAGGTAACTACATTCCAATAGGTTGCCGACCCTTTCCATTCACAAAACGAAATACCGGCCGCTTTTTCAAGTAGGTCTTTGGATACATCCTCCGGAGGGATGTAAAAGGTGGGCGGACTTGCCGTTTCCAGCACTCGTATTGCACGGTCTGATTTTGCTATGATCCTGTCGCCGGCTTTTACTATAATATCTCGGGTATCCGGATCAAGTTCTGGCGGACGGGGATAGTCCCAAACCGATTCCTGCCCGTCTTTTGTCTTCAGGGCAAAAGGAGGCCGCTGCTTGCCTGTATATTTCCACATCTTTATTGTTTTAGAATAGGTCTGAGTTCTGATAAGCTAAATTGATATTTAAATACATCCGTTCAGTCATAAGAATACATGAAGTTCTAACAAAATGGACTTATAGAAGTGTGTGCAATATACTAAAATGAATGGGTATCTAGTCAGAGAATTTAAATAGAACCTTATCTCTGCTATACAGATTGGCAAGATATCTATCACCTTATTTACGGTTGTTATCTCTTTCTCTGAGCATTTTTACTGTGTTTACTAAAAAGCCTGAAGGAAGCTAATGCATGCAAATGTTTATAAATTCCTATTTCAATTATTTCATAATGAATAGAATGGTGTTCATAAGTTTCATAAATCACTGGGTAAATCAGTTATACCTACTCATTTATCAAATTCCCAAAAATGTTTACATGATTTTGACTGTGCTTTCAGAGTTCTGGGAAAAAGGGTATTATAAGACGGTGAAAAAATCTGCTACATATCGTTTCATTGCATCGTTACTCAGCCTGAGTATATTGGTTGGTGTGACATTCCCGGTGGGCTTGCATGCCAATCCAATGGAAGAATGTGATGCGATGGAAATGAGCCATGCTGATCACGAAATGCCTATAACCATGATGGCAGGGCACGATGACTGCCCCATGGAAGATCAGTCCCAAACTAAAAAAGCCCATGCTTCTGTGACGGAAGTGGGAATGCATGATTTCGGCTTTGCCTGTGCTTGTAGTGTAGAAAAAGCTCCGGTGAAAACGGAAGCACAAGTACTGCAAAAAGTAAAAACGCACGTTCTTGCAGTAGTTCAGATATTAGCAGAAAATCATACCACCCAAACTGAATCCGATAATCACGCTATTCTTATCTCGGATTCCTATTCACAACCCCCCATCTTTTTAGCAAACGAATCATTTCTGATCTAGGGATTGGTCTTTCTTTGAGTCGCTTGCCAGGTTTCTGATGCTCCTCCCTGAATAATTAACGAGATAATTTTCCCTCAGGAGAGACACAGGTTTTTAACCAATTTCTAAGCATTTGCACTAATCATATAGTTCAAATTTGGCAAATACCTACCTCTTTTTAGGGATGAAACGGATTTAGCTCAGCTTTAATCCATAGAAAATAGATCTTTGAGGGCAACCAAGTTCAAAGCAAACAAAGTGCTACCAGTGGTTCCCGCAGGCATTCCGAACCGGCGGTTCGGACCGAGCTAGTAATAAACCATTAACCAATTCACTAATAACCAATCACCAATGCTGAACAAAACCATCCGGTTTTTCCTTGAAAATAAACTCATTGCGGTACTGCTTGTGCTTTTGCTGGCGGGCTGGGGATTGGTTACCTCACCCTTCGACTGGCAATTAGATATGCTTCCCAAAGATCCTGTTCCAGTTGATGCTATACCAGATCTTGGGGAGAATCAGCAGATTGTCTATACCGAGTGGGCGGGTCAATCTCCCCAGGATATTGAAGATCAGGTAACCTATCCGTTAACCACACAGCTACTCACCGTACCGGGAGTAAAAACCGTGAGAAGCACTTCTATGACCGGGCTTTCCAGCATCTATGTGATCTTTGAAGAGGATGTGGAATTTTATTGGAGTCGTTCCAGAATTCTGGAGAAGCTTAATTCATTACCGGCAGGAACGTTGCCTGTTGAAGTTCAACCCGCTCTTGGACCTGATGCAACAGCGCTTGGACAAGTATTTTGGTATACACTGGAAGGAAGGGATGAAGAAGGAAATCCGTCTGGTGGCTGGGATCCTCAAGAGTTACGGTCGCTTCAGGATTTTTATGTGGGATATGCCTTATCCGGAGCCGAGGGTGTGGCGGAAGTATCGGCCATCGGAGGGTATGTCAAGGAATACCAAGTGGATGTAGATCCTAATAAAATGAAGATCTATGGCGTCACGCTTTCCGATGTTTTCCAGGCGGTGCGAAACAGCAATGTGGAAACGGGGGCACGTACGCTGGAATTGAATAACGCTGAGTATCTGGTTCGGGGATTGGGATATATAAAAAGCCTGGACGATCTGGAATCGGCCGTGGTCAAAGTGGTGGATAACACACCTATCCGGATTCAGGACGTCGCATTTGTGACCATGGGTCCCGCGCAGCGAAGAGGTGCTTTAGATAAAGCCGGAGCCGAAGCTGTAGGTGGCGTTGTGGTTGCCCGTCAGGGAGCCAATCCCCAACAGGTGATCGATAATGTAAAAACAAAGATCGAAGAACTTTCTGCCGGACTTTCATCCAAAACGCTTCAGGATGGTTCAATATCAAAAGTTACCGTAGTTCCGTTTTATGATCGCTCCGAGTTGATTTCAGAGACGCTCGGCACATTAGAAGAAGCACTGAGCCTGGAGATCCTCATTACGATCATTGTGATCGTGATCATGGTGATGAACCTGCGCACCTCGATACTTATATCCACCATGCTGCCGCTTTCAGTGCTGATGTGCTTCATCGCTATGAAATACTTCGGGGTAGACGCCAACATTGTAGCGCTTTCCGGAATCGCCATTGCCATTGGAACCATCGTAGATATGGGTGTGATCTTATCTGAAAACATGCTTCGTCATATGGAGGAAATGGAGGAGGGAGAATCACTTTTGGAAGTGATTTACACCGCTACGGTTGAGGTTGCTTCCGCAGTGATCACAGCAGTCACAACCACCATTGTTAGTTTCCTTCCGGTTTTTACGATGATTGCTGCCGAAGGAAAACTATTCAAGCCCTTAGCTTATACCAAAACCTTTGCGCTGATCGCTTCCATCATCATTGCGATTACGCTGATTCCGCCTTTTGCACACTGGGTGTTTGGGTTGAGAATCAAAAATCACCGCATTAAGCTGGGGTGGAATAGTCTGTTAGTGATCGGTGGATCTATTGTTTTCTTCACAGTTTCCGGCTGGGCCGGATTGCTGATTCTTGGCTTTGGGCTGATCAACGGAGCAGGTTATTTCCTCGGTAAAGAGTATCAGCAACGAGTGCCATTCTTGAATAATGCCCTTTCGGTTACAGTGGTGACCTGGTTGTTAACAGAATATTGGCTGCCCTTTGGTCCGTCGGTATCTTTCGCCGGAAACCTTACTTTTATTGTTCTTTTGATTGGGACTATTCTCGTCAGCTTTTGGCTGATCATCAAGTATTACAATCAGCTGATTGGCTGGTGTCTGGATCACAAAAAGACCTTTCTCGCTATACCTTCCACATTGATTATAATTGGGGTGATGGTTTGGTTAGGTTTTGCCTCCGTGTTTGGATTTGTTGCTAAAGGCTTTGATTCGGTTGGGGTAGATATTCGTTCCACTTCCGCATGGTCGGCTGCCACACATACCTTTCCGGGATTGGGCGAGGAATTCATGCCGGCTTTGGATGAAGGTGCTTTCCTCTTAATGCCAACCACGATGCCTCATGCCGGAGTAGAAGAAGCCAAAGATGTGATGCAGAAAATTGATATGTCAGTTGCTTCCATTCCTGAAGTGGAAACAGTAGTCGGTAAAATGGGGCGAACGGAATCAGCCCTGGATCCGGCGCCGATCTCCATGTTTGAAAACGTGATCCTTTATAAATCTGAATACAAGACGAATGAAAGTGGTCGGCGAATTAGGTTTAGAGTCAATGATGAGGGAAGCTATGTCCGAGACGAAAATGATGATCTGATTCCTGATTCCGATGGTGAATATTTCCGTCAATGGAGGGATGAAATTCAATCCCCCGATGACATCTGGAATGAAATTGTAGAAGCCTCGCGTATTCCCGGAACCACCTCCGCTCCCAAACTTCAACCCATACAAACGCGCCTGGTGATGCTACAGTCTGGTATGCGGGCACCGATGGGGGTAAAAGTAAAGGGAGATGATCTGCGCCAGATCGAGGAATTCGGGCTGAAGCTGGAAGAGGTGCTTCGGCAGGTCCCGGGAGTAAATGCGTCCTCTGTTTTTGCCGAGCGGATCGTTGGTAAACCCTATCTGGAAATTGACTGGAATCGGGAAGCTCTGGCTCGGTATGGACTGTCTATGCAGGATGCCCAGCATTTTGTGACGGCAGGAATTGGTGGAATGCCGGTTTCCATATCCGTGGAGGGAAGAGAGCGATATGATATTCGTGTACGCTTTGCCCGGGAATTGCGGGGAGACCCGGAATCACTTTCTGAACTGCTGGTTCCTACCAAAACTGGAACGCAGGTACCGCTGCAACAGCTGGCTGAGATTCGTTATCGGCAAGGACCTCAAGCGATCAAAAGTGAAGATACTTTTTTGGTGGGTTACGTCATCTTCGATAAAATGGATAATTATGCAGAAGTGGAAGTTGTCGAGAATGCCAGGCAAGTCATTCAGGATCGGATTGATGCGGGAGAATTATCGTTTCCGGCCGGAATCAATTTTGAGTTTGCAGGTAATTACGAAAATCAGGTTCGTGCTGAAAAACGATTGGGCATCATTCTGCCCATCGCACTGCTACTTATTTTCCTCATCATGTATTTCCAGTTTAAATCGGTGGCTACCACCGGGATGATCTTCACCAGCATTTTTGTGGCGTGGGCGGGCGGATTTCTACTCATCTGGTTGTACGGTCAGGGTTGGTTCCTCAACTTCGAGTTATTTGGACAGAATCTCCGGGAGGTATTTCAGATGGGAGCTGTGAACCTGAGTGTGGCGGTCTGGGTGGGCTTCATTGCCTTATTTGGAATTGCTGCGGATGGCGGGGTGGTAATGGCTACCTATCTCGATCAGCTATTTGACCGAAAAAAACCATCTACCTCCAGCGAACTGAAAGAGGCGGTTATAGAGGCAAGTTCCCGCCGAATTCGTCCAACACTGATGACCACCGCAACTACTATTCTGGCTTTGCTGCCGGTTCTCACCTCATCGGGTCGGGGAGCCGACATCATGGTTCCCATGGCCATCCCGAGCGTGGGAGGAATGCTTCTTCAGGTCATTACACTATTTGTAGTTCCGGTGCTGTACTTCATATGGAAGGAATTTAAAATCAAAAGAATATCGAACATTGAATCATAAAATCATGAAATCAGAACCTTTAAATAGAATAGCGCAAGCGACGCGCTTGTGCGGTGTTTTAATTACATCTCTTAGCTTCAAGCAAGACGCTTGGAGCAGACCGGTAAGGCCTGCGAATTATTTGCGGCTTCTGTCATTAGCGTTACTGATCCCAGTGTCGGTAACTGCTCAAGGCATTGAAGACTACCAACAAATGGCAGCCGAAAATAACACTGAAGTTCGAGCCGCTTTTCAACAATACTTAGCCAGCCTGGAAGTAGAAGCTCAGGTCGGAACCTTGCCCGATCCGGAAGTCGCCTTTGCCTATTTCATAAGCCCTATTGAAACCCGGGTTGGGCCGCAGCAAGCACGTATTTCATTAAGCCAGATGTTTCCCTGGTTCGGAAGTCTCTCCGATAGAAGATCAATATCTGAAGCCCGGGCAAAAGCAGAATATGAAGTGTTTCAGGAAACCAGAAACCGAAAAAACGCTCATAGAACTTTATGAGCTGGATCGAAGTCTGGAAATCGCCAATGATAACCTCGATATACTGAATTCGCTGGTGGAAATCAGTCTGCGCAGGTATGAAACGGATCAGGCTTCACAAGTGGATGTGTTACGAGCTCAAATTGAGCAGGAAGATCTCAAGACGCAAATTGCTTTACTTGAGGACAATCGGGAAGTATTTATTCAAAAAGTGAATGAGCTCCTGAATACAGGCCAACAAACCGAGATCATTATTCCGGATACTTTACTGCCGGTGGAAGACCTTCAAAGTGAAGTTGAATTAAAAAATCAGCTGTTTCGGCAAAACCCAGCACTAAATCGGCTTCGATATCAGGAAGACACAGCCCGGGAAATGAAAACACTGGCCTCCAAAGATGGAAAGCCGTCTTTTGGAGTAGGACTGGATTATATCTTCACCGGGGAGCGATCTGGTATAGCGAATTTAGCCGATAACGGAAAAGATGCCATTATGGCCAGGGCAAGTTTCAAAATTCCCTTATTCCGGAATAAATATAATGCCAAAGTGAAGCAAGCCGAGCTGAATATTCAATCCGTTCAGTCGCAAGTCACAGATAAAGAGAACAAGCTGGAAACCGATTTAGCGTCATCACTGCGGGATTTTTATGATGCCCATCGCCGCTATCAATTATACGACCAAAAGCAGATCCAGCGAGTCAATCAGGCACTCAACATCATGACACAGAATTATGCTACAGACAGCTCTAATTTTGAAGAAATCCTTCGGATGCAACGCAAGCTTCTGGGGTACCAACTCAGTCGTATTCAGGCTTTAGTGGATATAAAAGTTTCATTTGCCTACATCGATTATCTAACCGGAAAACACAACGTCAATCTTAATAAATAGATTTAAGATGAAAGATTTTAGAAGTTAGACTATAAGCTTCTCAAATCTTACATCTTACATCTTACATCTTATATCTAAACAACTATGAAAACAAAAAACATACTTATCTACTCCGCACTTCTTCTTGGGGGATTACTTCTCGGTTATCTCTTTTTTGGAGGAAGTTCAAGTCCGCAAACCTTGGAAGAACACATCTCAGAAACCCATACCAATGAGGATGGGGAAGTGGTTTACACATGTAGCATGCATCCTCAGGTTCGTGAGAATGAACCCGGAAATTGCCCGATCTGCGGGATGGAGCTCATACCTGCAGAAAGTTCAAATAGCGGTTTGGTGGAAAATGACTACACCCTTACCATGACCAATGCGGCCGTGAAGCTGGCAGAAATTCAGACTTCTGAGGTTAGATCTGGCAAAGCGATTCACACCTTTACTTTACCAGGAAAAGTGGTAGAGAATCAAAATAATGTATCCAGCGTAACGGCTCACTTTCCCGGTCGAATTCGCAATTTATACGTGTACTATGCAGGAACCTTCGTGCAAGAGGGACAGCGCCTCGTCTCGGTATATTCACCGGAACTGATAGCGGCTCAGCAAGAACTTTTGGAAACGGTAAAGTACAAAGAGCAGAATCCAAGACTATATCAGGCGGCGCGACAAAAGCTTCGTTTGTGGGAATTTCCGCTCAGCACCATTAATGAGATCGAGGAAAGCGGGGAGATCATGACAGAACTGGATTTCTTTTCTCCGGTCAGCGGCTACGTATCTGAAGTCGCCATTTCACGGGAAGAGCATGTTAGGGAGGGAGGAATGATGTACCGGGTCGTAAATCTATCTTCCGTTTGGGTTGATTTTCAAGCCTATGAATCCAATGTGGCAAATATTGATGAAGGCGATAAGGTCCGTTTTTCGGTAGAAGCTTTTCCGGGGCAGAAGTTTGAATCTACGGTCATTTATGTGGATCCCTTTTTAAATACCGACTCCCGATCCGTCACCATTCGGGCCAAAGTGGAAAATCCTGAATCAAGGCTCAAGCCCGGTATGCTTGCGAAGGCCAGTATTGAGTCATCAGTTGATGAGGGATCATCTTTGTTGGTTCCAAGGTCCGCAGTTATGTGGACCGGAAAGCGATCGATCGTTTATGTACAGGTTCAGGGAACCGATAGTCCAACTTTTGAGGCGCGGGAAGTATTGATCGGACAGCGTGCCGGGGAATATTATGTAGTTGAATCAGGACTGCAGGAAGGAGAGTTGGTTGTAACCAACGGTACTTTCAAGATTGACAGTGCAGCCCAACTCAATGATAAACTAAGCATGATGAACCGCGAGCCCGGAACTGGCGCTAATCGTTCAGCGCATGATCATGGAAATATGGATAAGAGCGAAGAATCTGAAGAAATAGATCATTCCCAACATCAGGATATGGAGACGATCTCAGTGGATTCAGATACCACCCAGGAATCAGGTCACCGGCATAGCGACCACCTGGAAATACTGGTTGAAAACTATCTAAAAATGAAAACAGCACTGACGCAGGATGATCTTGAGGAAGCAAAAACTCATTTTCAGGGTTTTGCTAAAGAAGTGAGGAACAGTACTGAAATGAACAACCATGACGAACATGCCCAGAAACATGCCACTCATCACGAGGCGATGATAAATGGAGTGAATGAAGGTGAAAATGCGTCTGATATAAAGGATTTTCGATCAGCTTTTAAGAAAATATCAGCTGAGTTAATTATTGCTGTTCAGAATCAGGGCTATGAGGGAACGTTATTCAAACAATACTG
>JAVLBT010000123.1:0-8888 GCA_031580945.1 Gracilimonas sp. | reverse complement strand
CTATTTCATCAATGAACAAAGGCTCAGAGGCCCATCCCCCGATCCCGATAAAGATCAAATTTTAGCACTTGGTGATTCCTTTACTTTTGGGTTGCTGCTGGATCAGGAGGATACCTATCTGCATCTAATGCAAGAAAAAATGGGCTCAGATTCACTGCAAATACTAAATGGTGGCATAGGTGGATCCGGTTTAGCAGATTGGCCAGGCTGGCTGGCTGAGTTTGGGCAACAAATAAACCCGGATTATATCCTCTATTACATGAATACGGAAGATCTTGAACGGGCATTATCTAAAAATCTTTTTGTGCTGGAAGGAGATTCAGTTATTAAAAGTCAGCGTTGGAAACCAAGAGATTGGATGTTTAGTATTGGTCGACAAGGTTGGTATCAATGCCTGCAAGCACATTCGGATTTTTTCAATCTTGTGGTAAAAGTCCTTTGGGCTAAAGTTTATTTTAATGATTTAACGCATGGTTTTGACCCACAAAAAACCGAAGTTCCCATTCCCGATAATTCTGAATTTCTAATTAATTCAGATTATTCTCTACGACTCGCTAATCACATTTTACACAATATGAATAATTGGTGCTCGGAAAACGACTGCGAATTAATTATCACAACCACCGGGTATTTTTCCATTGAAGATCCTCCTGCACACACCTACAGACTCTATGAGTGGTTAAAAGAACAAAACCACGATTTCACCTTTTTTGACATTACCCCATGTGTTGACGACTTAGCTCAAAATGATCTTTCCTCCATTACAATTCCTGATGATGGACACCCCAATGAGCGAGGTGCAGAAATAATTGCGAAATGTACCAGGCAAAAGCTTCCGGGTTTTCTTTAAGAATTATCTTCTGCCCCGTCCTGTTGGACTTGAACTTCTTTCTAAATTTTTAAGGACTGGCAATTTTTGAAATAAACTTTGTATCTGGGCGCTATTTACGCTTAGACGAAAAAAGTAGTATTGAAATTCACCAAATGGATTGATCTGAAAGGAGAGGTCCCAACACTCTAAACTACGATTTAATGAAAATTGGGAAGGAGTGAATTCCATTGCAACAAAGTCATACCCAACATCTGTCCTGAATTTCCACTTCGGAGTAAGATTAAAGGAGATGTTAGATGCACGTAGCGTTGCTCGCTCTTGAGGATCCTGATTAAAGCGATAGGTCCAGCTGTAGCTAAAATTTAAAGAAACACTCCAAGGCGATCTGATCGGATTTATAGGCTCTAAGCCAAAACGAGGATCAACAGGCTGAAATCTGGTTTGATCAAATGGATCATATCGGCGGCGGTACTCAGGGGTAAAAACTTCGACCCCATCACCCCCGCGAAAGGAAGTACTGGCATTAATGCTAAAGCTTTGAAGTTGTGCTACTTTGGGGCCATCCTCAAAATAGAACCGGTCGATTTCACGTCCGTTTTCATCTCTTTGATAAAATGAGAAGCTTGCAGAAGCACTTAAATTAAGACCCTGAATAGCACTCGAGCTGATCGATGTTCTAAGATCACTCCAATTCAAACTGTCAGCTGCAAAATTATAGGAAGCATTCAGGTTTAGGTTGTCAATAAAACGAAGGGTATTCTCAGATACTTCCCCCAACGAATCCCTCTTCACGGTTTTGGCCTCAAAAACATTTCGAACTGAAAAGTTTATAGAACGTGATTCTCCCCTTCCGGGTCCACCACCTATTTCATCTTCAAAGATCGAATACCTTTGGGTATTTCCCAGAGTATCAGTTTGAACGGTTCGGTAATAACCCCAACGTTCGGCGCTAAAATCCGGACGATAGGAAAACCCAATTGAGGGCCTGGCTGTATGCCGGAATCCCTCTATATTCCCAAGTTTCAAATTTGAAATACCATACAAGGTCGTACTAAAATTCAAGGATGTATTGAAATCTCTGGCTGCCTCAAAGCCATACACTTTTTCTTCCTCCACCCTGTTGGAATCTGCATTGAAGGATTTTCGGACAGAAGACGGGTACCAATATTCATTTATATTGGCGCTTGCAGATACATTTAAAAACTGGCTTGGAATAAGTTGTCCGATCGATATTCCTGCTGTTTGCTGGAAATTAGCCTGAATATAATCCTGATTTCCTGTCGCCTCTTCATACAGATCAGGGTCGGTAAGTGCGTCAAAAAATGAGATCTCAGAACTATCAGCATCCAGTGGATCAAAATTAAAGCGGGACCGCAAACTGTTATTGTAGTTTATGCTGAGACTCTCGTACCAACTGGATTCAGATCCGCTGTTCGAATTATTCTGAAACGGAGATATGCGTTTAAGGCTAAAATTTGCCGTTGGGCCTCCCAGATTGGTTGAAAAGTCCGTAAAATTCTGCACCAGCTGCGCATTCGTGCTAAATGTGAATAAATTTTCAGGGTGCTGATAGTTATATGAAAACCGGGAGCTTGAATTAGTCTCCGCCCTGTCGTTAATATCGTATGAATTCTGCTGATTGAATTCCGCTGTTCTAAGGTTCACATTCGCTGAGATCTTTGAATAAGGGGAAAGTTCTTGATTATGCTGAAGGGCTATTCTGCGCTGTATATTTTCCGTAAAGTCAGGGTCAGTGGGTTCCATATCCCGGTCTTTTGAATAACCCAGCCTAATACTTCCATTGTAATAATCCGTTTTTCGGTACTGCATCAACCCATTTAAATAGAACGTCCCCGATGTAAAAATATCTCCATCGATCTGCCCGGTTAAATGATCATTAAAATACTGAAACCAACCTACGTTCTGAAGCCCCAATCCACGATCGTTCTGCGATTGAAAAGCATATGTAGGAGTTAATAGCCCTGATCGTTTTTGTTCAATATCTGTAGGTACATAACCAAAAGGAAAAATGATGGGATAGGGAATATCCAAAATGTACAAGCGGGCATTACTAAAAAACAATTCATCCTGGTCAACGACCTTCATTTTTTTGGCTTGAATATAGTAGTAGAGGTATTCGGGCGGACAAGTAGAATATATTCCGTCTTCTATAAAAACTTCACTTTCATTAATATTCTTAATCTTCGATCCTATTAAATGGCCTTCGGAGATCCTAACTTGTGCTTCCTCAAATTTACCTCTGTTGGTTTTATAGTTAAATAAGATACGCGTACTTTTGATCTCTTCTTCTCCCCTGGTTAATATCGGCCTCGACAGCGTATCTTTTGGTGTACTTGTACGGGCTTCAACCGTATTTTTGTTGATATCCATATTTATTTCACCTGCCTTTAACTCACCAGCAGAATGAGCAACTGATGCCTTACCAAAGAGAAATGCTTTTTTGCCATCATTAAAATCAATGATCAATGAATCAGATGACTGAAATTCTACCGCATCTTCAGGAATATTACCTGATGCTATTTGAGCTTGTTCAGAAGTGCCCCCGGTTTGCACCCTGCTGGTATCTGTTTGTACAGATGTTGTATCAGTTTGCTGAGCCGGTAGTGATATTGATATGGTCATCAAACAAAAAAGACAAATTCCAAAAATGGATTTGCCTTTATGTTGTTTGAGAACAGTAAACATCTGGGTATGAGATTAAGAAAAACAGTCAAAAGCGAGGCCGGCAGCACCCAATAAAGCACTGTCGTTACCCAGGTCTTCAGCCATGAGCTCAAAACCCTCTTTAAAAGGCTCCATCATATGCTTTTGAATGATTTCGCGCGCTGGGTCAAATAAAAAATTACCAGCTTTTGAAACTCCGCCGCTCACAACAAACTTTCTGATATCCATCATATGAACATAGTTTATAATGGCATATCCCAGTCTGTGTCCGCTTTTTGCTAAAATTTCCTTGGCGAGTTCATTTCCTGCTTTGGCTTCATTGGTCAGGTCAAGCGGTTCAAGTTTATCAAAATCATCCGAAAACTTTTTATAAAGGGGATTGGATGCATTCTGTGAGATCATATCTGAAGCAAAACGACTCAAAAACCGCTGCCCAAGATAAGCCTCCACGGTGCCACGAGTCACACTATTCGAGAGCGGGCCATGATAATCAATGATAACATGTCCTAATTCTCCGGCCATGCCCTGTGTTCCTTTAAACAGCTTTTTCTCGTAGATGATCCCTCCGCCTACTCCGGTTCCGAGGGTTATCATGATAAAACTGTCAAATTTTTTCCCGGCACCAAAATGCATTGAACCCAAAGCTGCTACGTTGGCGTCATTTTCAATTCTGCACCTTAAACCTGTTCTGTCTTGTATTTCCTTAGATGCATTCACAACATCCCAGCCTGGTAAATTTGGTGGATTCATTACCGTTGTTTGGTCTTTAGAGACCATTCCCGGCAATCCCATTCCGATCCCAATTAGATCATTTTTTTTGATAAGGTCATTAATCGTTTCCCCAATACGATCTAAAAGCAAGGTTTTGCCTAAATTTGCTTGAGTAGGTCGTGTAACCTGTTCAACTATTCCATGTTCTTTATCTACAACAGCGGCTTTTATATTTGTGCCACCAAGATCTACGCCAATGGCTTTCATTTAATCTGATTTTTGGACTAAGGTGTTATCTTATGAGGCAGAAGATAACAGGCTGGAAGACTTGAACCAAAAGAACCTATTGTTCTCTTTTTATTTTATACACGGTTTCTCCTGGTTTTCTCATCCCGTATTCTTCCCGAGCGATCTTTTCAAGCAGAGCTGGGTCATTTTCAAGATCTTCGATCTTAATTTTTAGTTCTTCAGAAAGTTGTTGAAGCTCAATAGTTCGTTCCTGCAACTCATTTTTTTGTGAATACAGATCCCATCTGGTTTTTAAACTGTAGGTATCAATAAAAACAAACCAGACAAAAACAAAGGAAACCAACAGAAGGATCAGAAAAGATTTGTTCCACCGCAGTGGGTTTAAAAATTGTAGCTTCATTAATTTGCCTGTAGATTTCCCTTTGCCTGATAAAATACATTAATTTAGTATTTAAGTACAATTTTGTATTTCCCGGTATGAAAAATATTAAAGTATTCCTTTTACAGTCGATCCCGTTTTTTCTGATTGTTCTTATTGCGGTTCCTGATGCTTCTGCCCAGAATAAAGAGTGGATCAAAGTTTATTTTAACATGCCCTCTGATCACACTGTTGCTCTGCCCGGAAATGAAAGTAACGATGAGTATGACTTGATCAGCACCCTGGAGCAACTTATTGATTCAGCGACCACCAGTATCGATTTATGTATTTATGATCTTGAACATCCGAGGATCGCACATGCACTGGCACGAGCAGCTAATCGCGGAATACAAGTCCGCGTTGTGACCGATGACCATAACCGGAACGACGCTGGTAATATTGACCTCGAGATCTGGACTATTTTAGCAAAAGCCGGTATCACCTCTATTGATGATGATGGTGATATCTATACTCCTGAGGGAAATATCGTGGATAACGATCTCGTTAATAACAGCTCAGATATGCACAATAAATTTGCGGTCATCGACTTCAAAAGTGCCTCTCCTGATGATGATTTTGTGTGGAGCGGTTCTACCAATATGACCTATACGGGAGCCTACAATACCAATCACACAATAATTATCAAGGACACAGAAATAGCGCGTGTTTATACCGAAGAGTTTGAGCAAATGTGGGGAGATGATGACGACTCACCTTCGCATACTCAGTCCGTATTCCATAAAGATAAGATCAATGTAAGCCAGAATATTTTTGATGTTGGCGGAACTAAGGTGGAAGTCTATTTTGCTCCCGTTAATCGTGACCGGACAAAACCCAGTGTTAGCCAAAAATTAGTAGAACTGATAGAAACTGAAGCCCAACACGATATCAATTTCCAAGCTTTTGCCATCACTCCTGATATTCCCATCAGTACGCAAATGTGGAATCAAACTGCAGGTGGTGAGATTTTACTTCGCGGCCTGATTGACCGTTCTTTTTACAGTCGGTATAAAAGTGCCGGTGAGATTTGGGGAAGCCCGGAAGCAACCATTGGGAATCGCCAAATTCTGCCTGCCAACGAGCTTCGTAAACTTCACCACAAGGTTATTTTACTTGACGCCCAACATCCGGATTCATCGGATATAGCTGTGACTGTAGCCGGTTCATATAATTTCTCTATGAATGCGGAAATGAATAATGATGAAAATACCCTCATCATTTATTCAGACGAGATCACCAACCAGTTTTTCCAGGATTTTAAAGGAGCCTTGAGTCGTGCAAATGAAGAATCATATCCACCAGCCCCACCTGTGGATACTGAAAAGTGGTACGATGTTTATTCCATCACCGATGGTAGTCGTTTTGAAATTGAAATAGCACCCGGGTTTGGATATGGAGTGCGGTTTTTAGGGGTCGATGTTCCTTCTATTTATGCAGGTGAAGATTCTGCACGGTATTTCTCTGGACCCACTGCAGATTATCTCCAAAATGTTCTGGAGGGTAGAAAAGTCCGCATTAAAGGCTATGATGGTGGGGTTCCGGATGCCAGATATAATGCTTTTCAAGCCTATGTTGAAATGGAATATGACGACGGCCCCATCAGCCTGAATAAATGGCTGCTTGAGAAAGGATATGGAACTACTTCGGTTTACTACCGGCAACACCCGGATTCTGTCGAAGCATTTAAGCAATATGAAAAATTTGCCCGTAACAATGATCATGGGCTTTGGAAAAACCCGGAAAAGATCGGCACAAAAGTACTACGGGCTAAGGAAGTGGACACCGGTAATCCGGTAAGTGTGGTTTATCCCATCAATATAAATACAGCCGATGCTGCCACGCTTCAGTTATTGCCGGGAATCGGCCCTGCTTATTCTGCACGCATTATCGCTTATCGTGAAGAAAACGGAAGCTTTCAGAATGTGGACGAGATCACAAACATCAAAGGTATTGGTCCTAAAACACTGGAAAAATTGCGCCCCATAACCACGGTTCAGTGAACGACCTTTCTATCCATCGTAGCCAACGCTCAACACTGTGATATCATCTGACTGATCCGCCTTATTCATAAATTTGAGCACATCAACAATCACCGTCCGTACAAGCTTATTGGTATTATCACCAGCGTGTTTTCTGAGAAGTTCTTCTAATTTGGGTTCTTCATACATATCGCCCAGCTCATTTGTGGCCTCTGTAACCCCATCCGTAAATAAAAGAATTTTTTCTCCGGGTTTAAGTATGAGCTCTTTTGTCTCAAATGTAATGTCCTCAATTTTACCCAGCAGTAACCCATCGGTATTATCTACCTCCTCAATTTCGCCGTTTTCACGAATTACATAAGGCAGGTTATGACCGCCGTTACAATACCTAACCTGACCCGTTTTTGTGTTTAGTACTCCGTAAAATACCGTAACAAAAGTTGTAAGATCGCTTTCTGGTATCAGCATTTCATTTACGGTTTGCAGGCAAGTCCCGGGGTCGTCAATTTGGGAAGCGATTGCTTTAAGCATGGTTCTGGAAACCGCCATATAAAGCGATGCAGGAACTCCTTTCCCGGAGACATCACCAATTACAAAACCAAGACGATCTTCATCCAACAAAAAGAAATCATACAGATCTCCACCAACCTGTTTGGCAGTATGCATTTCCGCATAAATACTAAAATCCTTACGATCCGGAAAGGGAGGAAATTCCTGGGGAAGCATTTTTTGCTGAATGCGGGATGCCGTTTCCAGGTCAGATTGTACTGCCTCTAATGTTTTTTTGCGTTCAATTCCATCGTAGATCAGCTGAATTTCTTTAAGTGATTTTTCGATCGTTGTCGTCAGGTCTCCGAAATCAATGGGTTTGGTCACAAAATCGAAGGCTCCCCGATTCATCGCTGTACGAATGTTTTCCATATCTCCATACGCCGAGACAATAACCGTTTTAAATGTAGGGTTTTCCAATTTTTGGGCTTCGGTCAGAAAGGTAAGCCCGTCCATTTTGGGCATATTAATATCTGACAAAACGAGGGATATGTCGTTTTCATCTTCCAGTTTATTGAGCGCTTCCTCTCCATTTTCTGCAAAATCGAATGTATACACATCTTGCTTGATCTCCTTCCTGAATTTCTGAAGGATAAGCATCTGTAGATCCGGCTCATCATCAACTACTAATATCTTATGCTGTCTCATGGTATCAATATTTTAAGATGGAAAATCCTTCTCATTCTTCGATCAACTGGTTTACTTCTTCTTTCAGAGAATTAAAGTCTATGGGTTTAGTAAAAAATGCTTTTGCTCCTGAATCCATTGCTTTATCGTAATTTTCCTGATCTCCGTAAGCAGAGATCATACTAACTTTAATTTGTGGAAATTCCGATTTTACTTTTTCAAGTAACTCCAGGCCCGACATCCCGGGCATGTTGATGTCAGAAAAAATATAGACCACTTCCGGCGGATCATTGCTTCTAAGTATCTCGATAGCCTCATCCCCGGAAAACGCAAACTCCAGCTCCAGTGAACCTTTCCGCACTTCTTTGCGGAATTTTTGTCGGAATAACATCTCTACATCCCGTTCATCATCAACTACCAAAAATTTCATTGGCTTACTCATATTCATGTTCTTTTAAGTGTGATTATAAAATTACTTCCGGTTCCATCTTCTGATGTTACTTTCAAATTTCCGCCATGGGCTTTTATGATGTCATTGGTTATTGAAAGCCCGAGCCCGGTGCCTTCCGTTCCCTTTTTGGTGGTAAAGAACGGCTGCATGATCTTATCCTTCATCTCTTCCGGAATACCCGGCCCGTTGTCTTCCATTTCGAGGATTATATTTGTATTAGACTGCTGAGAACGAATCGTAAGCTTCGGTTTGTATTCTTCTGAATTCTGAATTCCGGATTCAGAATTCAGTTTCTCCCGCATTGCATCAAAGGCATTATTGCACAGGTTCACAATCACCCGCGAAAAATCTTCCGCTATCAGCGGCACCTCTTCAAGGTCCTCCTCC